>NZ_JBXPBP010000005.1:0-247396 GCF_056924295.1 Enterococcus sp. LJL128
TTAACCCCTGTCAGCTCTAGTATCTCTTTTGTTGTCTTTCCTTCAATTTTCAATTCAATTACTTTCTCTTTGACTTCAAGAGAATACGCCATTTTTTTCTTCATCAAAAGCACCTCCGCTAAATTTATTATATAAAATAAATTCAACGGAGGTGCCTCTTTTTTATATTCTCATTCTTGGGGGTCAGTGCCGTTGTTTCAAAAGCATTGTATAATTATCATTGTGATTTTTAGGAAGCGTATACCCTATTTTTAAGTAGTTTTGAAGCAGAAGTAGGGGAAACCTCAAAAGTACTAGATACAGATGAACTAATTGAATTACAAAATAAAATTAATCGGATTCAACAAGAAAAGCAAGACCTTCTACTGAAGATTGCTGGAAATATTGCGCTTGAAATTGTTGGTGGGTATGGCGTTATGTTCAAAGACTACCAAATCAATCAAGAGCAGAAGAAAGTAGATATTTTAGAAAAGTATCAGACATTTGAAGAAACGCACGCCAATGATTTTTCGGAAATTGCTTCTATCGGTTCACAACTTACGACAACAATGAGTGATCTAGGGAAATCAAGACAATTTAATACTGTAACGGGTACCTATACGTTTTCTGACTGTACCAATAAAGAATGGTACAAAAAGCTAAAGGCATACAATGATTCTTGTCCAGAACAACGAATGGAAATTGTTTTGGAAAATTCAGAAGCAGCGAAGCATGGGGTGTTTATTTATAAAGTTTATGTTGATGGTAAATATAATAAATTAGCCTCTGAAAACTTAATGTATGCGACTTCATTAGAAGGAACTAAAGCATTGGGGATATCTACTCTTCATATGGGAGGAGAGATAAGCAATATTTACGATATTTACCGCTTGTTTACAGGGAAAGACCCTGTTACAGGGGACAAAGCTAATCGATTAGAAGCAGGCTTATGGACAATGTTATTTCTATTGCCAATGACAAAACTTGCGGATAGTGTTCAAAGTCTTAGGGCAGGTGATAAGTTATTAAAAGGTGCAAATTTAACCGCAGATGATTTACGTATTTTAACGAATGCTGGGTATTTTAACGACGTAGCTAAGATTAGTGCTAGTAAGAAAATTATTTCTCCAAAAGAAACAGGTGGGTTTAAAGGCATTCCTGATCCATTTGATGAATACTTAAGATGGGAAAAAGCTGAAGATAGATATAATGATATTAGAAAATTAAATGATGATATTCAAAAAATAGCTGATAATACCAATTTACCTAAAGAAAAAATACAGAGAATAAAGGGTCATGTTTTTTTCAATGAACATACCTTAGATCACAAAATAGGTGTTTTTGATGCTAATCCAGATATGGCTGATGCTTGGGAAAGATTAATTAAAGGAGAATTCACTCAGAACGACCTTGTTTTGTTAGAACATGAGTATTTTGAATCCAGATTTGAGAGCTTGTTTAAAACGAATTATAGAAAAGCTCATGATAGTACTGTAATATCAGGGCGTGTATGGGAACCATAAACTAAGAGAATGCGAGGGAAACTAATGGGAGTTTACATGTTGATGACAAAAGATTATGAAGATGATGAAAAGGTAATCTATTTATTTGGACCAAACGAATTAACTTTTGGAAAAATAGAGTATGATAAGAAATCGAAAAAATTGAATGTAATTGAAGATGTTAATGATGAAAATATTTCTAATGAGGCTTATGTAAAATGGGCGGCTCAGAGAATTGGTCGGATTCTCTATAAAGAAGGAGGAGAATTTCCAGATCAAACATCTGTAGAGGGATAGCAATTAAGTTCATGTTCAATAAGTGATAGTATTTTAACGAAACTATATCTTTTATAAATGAGTTTGCTATTTTATATAATGTAATTGCATAAAATTGCTTAATTGTTTTGGAGAAGATTTTAAAGAGCAGTAGAATAAAATCTTATGAAATCTCATAAAGACTGCCTTTGTTAAAAATGGATGCTATTGCTGTAAAATTAATAATTTGAGATTAGATGAAAGAGAATATCTATTAATAAGGTCTTAAAAAAAAGAAAGAACAGCAAGTCAAATCTCAAAACGTTAATTTGCTGTTATATAAACGTTCAAAGCACTTTCCTAGCATATCGAGAAAGTGCTTTTTTGACCATTCTTTTAAAAGTGGTACCAAGAAATTGGTGTCCCTTGTTTTTTTTGAAAATAGAGAAGACTTTACAGAAGTACACTTCTTTAAAAATGGAAGGCACACTAATTAGTTGCATATAACGTTGTATCGATGATTATATCTCCATGAGTTTAGCTTGTTGTTCGTCAATCTCATTGAAAACCAACATTGTTTCATTCTGTTATATTTTATTGCAAAAAACTATTTTAAAGACTCGATTACGTTTTTTTTAACAAACAAAATTTTATAGTTACAGTTCATAATTTAATTACAGCATAATTTCATAGCTAGACTGATTTGGATAAAAATGAAAGGAGCTCGAGGTTACTAGTCGGAATCTAAAATAAATTATAGTCACCAAAAAGCCAATGCATAAATTGGTTACCTGACCAGATACCAATTATAAAAGCGATAATTATCATAAAAATGAGGGTTTTCAACCGTATCTTCATGACCTTATTCAATAAAAATGTAAAACCAAGTGCAAGACAAACAAATAATGGATAAACTACAACAGCAAATAAAAGAATAGCAATCCCCAAATTGAACACCTCGTAAAAAGTAATGAGTAGATTATAACATATGTCCTCCTAAAATTAGGTGCCTCTTTCTTCAGCTTTCAAACACATTTGTAAATCCAAGTTTTTCTCCGTATAATTATTAAGGGTGTTATGATAGTCATTGCATTTTTTTAGCTGCTGCTTAATTAAATAAAAAAAGCTGATTTTTTCGGAAAATGGGCTTCAATAGTCATTAACATTCATTTTTTATTAATAAAAGTAAAGATAGTTCTTGTAGTATATAAATAGAAAAGGAGGATATGTATGAAGGATAAAAATAATATCTTGCGTCCGCTGGGCTCTGGTTTGGCGATGGCAGTTCCTTTAGTGATAGGCATCCTGACGAAGGATTTGCGGATAAGCTCAGTGGGAACGATGGGAGCTTTTTCTTATTTGGCGTTTCAGCATCGTTCATTTGCGTATAACATGAAGGCTATTTCTATTCATGGTCTGGCTCTACTGGCTGCATTTATATTAGGTGCAGGCACTGCTATGTTTCCTTGGAGTGCCCCTTTTATTATTAGCACCTTATCTTTTGCTGCGTTTATTACTTCGAAGGTCTTCCGCATTCCAAAACCGGATTATTTTTTTGTCATTATGCTTTATGCGACGGGTTTTAATTTTCAGGCGGATTCTTTTGGTGAGATTTTTCATCATAGTACCTATTTATTATATGGAATCGGCGGTTCTTTGTTGTCTGGTTGTTTGATTTCATTGCTGGAAAAGCTGCCGTATCGAATTCCTAAAGATCATTTTCAGCGCTTGTCTATGATGGATAAATATTATCTGACGATGTATGAACACCCTAATACGCTGTTGAAGGCTCTGCACTATTCAATGATTCTGTTTATTGCGGCTTACATTGCCTATTTATTGAGAGAAAGCAACGGTTATTGGATATTGATTTCAGCTGCAGCTGTGTTGGCGGGGGAGCATATGAACAAAATTAAAGATCGAACGGTTGGCCGGGTAGTAGGCGGTGTTGTTGGGATTATGTTAGGTTTTTTCTTAGTCTCTTTAGGGCTGCCGCTGGTATTCAAAGCCCTGATACTGGTTGCTTTGAATATTTTGACTGAGTTCTTTATGCCTGTGAATTATATGGTAGCGAACTTCTTCACCAATCCGCAGGTTCTGCTGTTAATGACAATCGGTACGAATTTTACACCGTTAGGACTGATCCCGATGCGTTTGTCCGGTGCAATCATTGGCAGTCTACTGGCGCTGCTATTGATTTTCGTGATGGAGTATTGTTTACAGCAGCTACAGTCGGATAAAGCTTCGGCAGATGAGTGACAATTTTTTTGCCTATAGGATTGATCTTCTGGATTGCAGGAGCATGCCTATAGGCTGGACATGTAAAAGTCTGCTGGTCTACATTTACATATAAGCAGCACAAACGTTTCCTATTCATATTGCGAAGCGTTTTTTTGTGGAATGATTTTATTTTAGGCATGATATAATAAACCTGATAATTAATCACAGATGAAGTGAACAATAAGAGAAACAGCAATTATTTTGTAGAGGTGAGGTGATTTGGTGAAATCAGATAAAAGTAATGATTCGCTAGCTGTACAAAAGCAGCCTTCTGATGTGCCTTTAGCATCAAAGGCTGTGTTGCCGCCGGAGCTGGGGGCTCGTTTGGCGCTTTATCCGGAAAATAAACGGCGGCCGGTGAACAAGACCTTGTTTAGAAATGACTACTTTCAATTGACGTATAATGTGAGAGAACAGTCAATGAGTGTTTCCTCTAGAGGAGATATTGTCTATTCTGCCATTCCTTATGATACGGCCCGAAGCTATATTCAACGTGCAGCGATTCAGTACCTGCTTCATCCGGAGGAGGTGCGCCATTATCTGGAGCTGCATAGAACAAATATCGAACAGTATTTAGTGTTGAGTATTTTTCAAGTCACAGAAAAACGAGTGGCGAAGGATTCTATCGAGGTACAGCAGGCGTACAATGCTATTCTGCAAAATCCGCTGCTTGAAATTCAAATTTTAGGCCGGATGCTGCAGCATGATGAGACGGGACCTCTATCCGCAAATCTGGCTGGGAAGTTTTTGTTTAGTGAAAATGCCAAAACAGGTATAGCGGGCTATGTTTCTGAATATCTTAATTTTGTTGTTCAGCTTACTCAGTCTTTGCCAATCACAACCGATGGAAAAAATCTGCAGTTGTTAGAATCAACGATGCCGGATGCTTCTTCTGAGGATAAAGAGATGTATAAACAGCTAACCTTTGAATCAGATATTATGCCGGCTTTGGAGCTGCTTCCTCAGGAAATCAAACAAACGATTAATCATTCAATCATCAATACCACTCAGCCCATGCTTACGAATAATCGGCCGCTTTTGCGCTCACAATTTGGCAGCGAACTGTCTGAGGTTCGAAAAAATTATGTTGCACATAGTGTTGATCCGCAAGAGCTAAAACAGTATTTTGAAAATGTCCTGCCAACAGAGAGTACCAACTTGGTAAATGTTGTTTCGGATATTCATATACTGGATGGTAAATTTCCTTTCAGTAATCAACATTTTAATATACTAGCTGGCGATGTTCAGAATTCTAAAGTGACCAACGAGAAAATCCGTGGACTCTATGTTATAGGAAATCATGAATTGGTCGCTGTTTTACCAGAGAATCCTGATACAAAGGCTGAAGAGTGGGAGAAGTGGCGTCCTTTCCTTAACTATGAATGGTTTAAATTAATTCGGGAAAATCCTGATGATGCATGGCCGCTGCTGCCGACAGGGGATCATGACTATTATGAAGCTGTGAAAGGTGAGCTTGAAAAAAGGTTCCCTAAAATGAAGGTGTTAAATAATGATAGTGTGGTTCATGGCGGAATTCGCTACATAGGATTGACGATTCCGGTAGCACTGGTTAGGCGTAAAAAGGAGCTGCAGCGCTTTATTTTGAAGGCTTTAAAGCCGCTGCTTGCTAAGGATCAGAGTATACCGACAGTGATTGTTTCTCATGCCCCTTTATTTAACGAGCTAAGTAGGCTTTTTCCTAGAAGCAAGTCGTATAATAAGGACTATATTTGCTCAGAGCCGGCAATTGAACAGCTGTTTGAGCAGTATAATATCATTGGCGTGATTCATGGGCATCATCATATTCCAGCTGCCTTTGGCCGATATAAGCTAGTGGAATTTGCAGGGAAAGAGCGGTTTGTTGTTTGTTCTATTTATTCTGAAATGAACACTGGCTTTGAATTGACAAGTCTGTTTAATCCTAGCATATAAAGCATTTTGAATGGAGAGATAAAAGGGGAATGGCAATCTATATGTTAATGACAAAAGAGTATGAAGATGATGAAAAAGTGGTATATTTGTTTGGTCCAAATGAATTAACCTATGAAACGATAGAATATGATAAGGTGTTGAAAAAGTTAAATGTTATTGAAGAAGTAGAAGGTGATGCTATTTCCAATGAAGCTTATGTGAAGTGGGCTGCTCAAAGAATTGGCCGTATCCTTTATAATGAAGGAGGAGAATTTCCTCAACAAACCTCTGTTGAGGGATAAAAAATTTCTTTTAAAAAGCGTGTTGAAATTAGCTGAAATGAGTTCCTGTAAAGTTCGACTGTTCTTTAGGGTTGATAGAATGATAGAAAGCTCAGCTATTTCCCAATCTAGCCGATTAAACGTTTTTCTTACAGTTTCAGAAAATTAATTGTATCTTTCAATGCGGTTTTGAGTGTATAATGATACTGTTAAAGGCGGTGTAGAAAATGAATTCAAAAGAAAAAATGTTAGAGCTAATTAAAAAGAAACAGGCAGGCGGCCGCTCTAAGAAGATGGCTAATCCTAAAAATGATCTTAAAAACATGCGCAAAGGTCCGAAGATTTTTAATAAATAGACGAACTTTTTTTGCATTTGCTAGACAGCCGGTTTAGCCAGACCCATTGAGAACCAATCAATATCAGAATGTATATGTATCAAGAGTTTATTCGTAACGGTAACTATAGAGTTTGCGCTAGAACGGTTAACGTCAAACACCAAGTAGGTACTTTTCAGCAGCTCTACTTACATAGTAAGTAATCACAGTGATTCAAAGCAATGAGAAGGAATTTACGAAAATGACAGGAAACACGAAGTAAACCATTCGATGTTGGCTGATTCCTACCTGGTGCTTTCCCAATTTTTGTTTAAATTCGGCTTATTGCTGAAGAAGTTGCTCCTGCGATTACTCGTCGCAGTTAAGTGCTTTGCGAGTGCTCCTGCGGTTACTCGTCGCAGTTAAGTGCCCATATGTGTTATTGTCTCACCGTTTATTCGAGTTTCGACATACTAAACGTTCGGGATTTTATTTATTATACGCAGGTTCTATGACCGAATGATCGGTACAAATAAGTAGAATGGTCTAGTTTGTCCCTCAAGGTCAACTTGGAGAAGAACCTCAATCAGTAATCGACCTACAAGCTACTCCTGTTCTCTTTAGTATGACAGGAAATAGCGTGTAGGTCGATTATTTTCATTCTGTTTGGTGGCGGTAACCCACCATGGGTGTTTGTTCTACTCACTTTTTGTAATAATAGGCGAAGAGATGATTAGGTCTGGTATGTTGCTGAATCATATTTTAATGTTGAGATAGAGACTTTTTCGTCCTTATCATATTTTCTCTTATTTGGTAACTGTTGCATAAGCTGATATTATCTTTTTTCGCAAGGCACTTTTTGTCTGCTCATCGGTAAAAGCATGGTTAACGGCATGGAGATTCAGCTGTTCCATTTCGAGATAGGTTAACTTGCAATGTTCAAATAAAAGCTGATATTCTCTGGTTAATGTTGTTTGAGATATTGTACGGTTATCTGTATTGATGCAGCACGCAATATCTTCTTTTAAAAAATGACGAAGGGGGTATTCCGCCCAGTTTTTCACTGCATTTGTTTGTAGGTTGCTCGAAGGGCAAAGTTCTAAAAGTACACCAGAGGTTCGGCATAGCTGTTGAGCAATAAGGTTGTCTTTGATTGCCACCCCATGACCGATACGTAAAGCACCTAAGTGAACTGCCTCAATTACATTTTGAGCACAACCGCATTCCCCAGAATGAATGGTTAGATTCAAACCGGAGGATTGGGCATGTTCAGCGGATAATTTAAGCTTGACGGTCGTCAGCTGCTCTTCATCACCAGCGAAATCAAATCCAGCAATGGGGCATTGATTTAGTTCAACAAGAGTATCTATTAACTGCTTGTGTTCTTCTTCTGTATGATGGCGTAAGGCAGTAATTAATAGACTAACGTGGACAGCAAAGTCCTGTTTTGCTTGATTTATTCCCGAGTATACAGCGGTTATGATTTCTTTAAGGGATAAGCCTTTTTGTTGATGAAGTAAAGGGGCGAAGCGAATTTCAAGATAGCAGATATTTTCTGCAGCAGCCTGTCTAATAACATCATATGCGGCAGTGAACAGGCTCTCTTTTGTTTGAAGCAAGGGGAGGATTATATCAAAGCTTTCTAAATATTCTTTTAAGTTCAGACACTTTTTAGGCGCAGCAGCTTTTTCAAGGTTTGCTGTTGGCAGACCCTCTTTTTTAGCCAGCTTCTTCAAGGTATCTATTGAAACTGAGCCGTCTAAATGACAATGAAGTTCGACTTTTGGTAAATGAAGAATGGTTTTCTTTTGAGCAGTTGAATTCATATTTTCTCCTTGTATTTAATAAATCTGTCATGGGTAATTTAATATGGACTGGAACGAAAATGTATAGTCCCGAGCCATAAGCTGAGCTTAACAAAAAATATGTTTTTAGTTTGTGTTAAGCTCAGCTTATTTTCGAAGGGATTGCTTCTGTGGATACTTGCTGCAGTTAAGTCCAGTTATGTGCTGCTAATGCTCTACTATTTATCTGGGTTCTCTTGAGCGAGTTGTAAGGTTGGGATAAACACTTATTTTACATTGAGCAACGATTATAAACAGAGGGCAGTAAAATCATGAATAACTTTTTGGATGGAGAGTTTGGGATTTGCTTGCTCCATTTTTCTAATATATCTTTTTGGGATAGAGTCTATACCGTTTAATCCGCCTGTGATACCTCCCAACATTGATGCGATGGTATCAGTATCTCCTCCAACATTTACAGCTGCATAAATTCCAGACATGGTTTGGCCTTTTGTCCCAGCTAGTAAACTGAAAACAGCAGGTATAGATTCTTGAACCCAAAAGTTAGTCCCGACTTTATCCGCAGTATTTTGTAATAAGTCAGCAAAATCCTTGGACTGTCTACCTATGTAAACAGCTTTTCTAATTTTATATTCAATATCTGGTCCAACCGAGATGTGCTGTTGTTCTTCTCCATATTTACGCCCTTCTAGTGCCCCCCATAATGCTGCTTCAATGATTGTTTTGAGAGTCGCTTCGTTAGTCAATGCCTCCGTTGCACCACAGCAGATAGCAGCGGCGGCAGAGATAGCATTGCTGTTAAAGTGGGTAGATTGACACATTGCGATGGTGTACTCAAGAGCTCTTTTTTTATTTCCTTTGGCTAGAACTGCCAGAGGAATGGTTTTCATGGCTCCGCCATTTGTAGCAAGCCCGCTATAGTTAATTAGCCCAAATGGATCAACATCTGTTGGCAAATCTAATCGCATCTTTTCAATGGCTGTTCTAGTTGTTGGACCGGCAAACTTATCAAAATAATATCCGTCGTTCCCCCAAGCAATGATGGCTTCTTTTGCGATTTTTTCATTGAACATTCCTTGATGCTGAAGGATTGCCTGCATAAGGTAATAGGACATACTAAAGTCATCTGTGATAGTTCCAGCAGGATATTCCCTAGCAAAAGTATCATTGGGAGCTTCTTGATATTCTTTTACATAGCCCCCAAAGCGTTCAATAATTTGCCGTGTATTTCGTAGTTCTGTTGGGGCACCTAAGGCATCGCCGACAGCAGCGCCATAAAGAGCTCCAAGTATTTTTTCTTTAGTCATTAATTTGCTCCTTTTTTAATCTAGTTTGTCCATCTAATACTTTCAAGAAGATATACCACATAAATGTTAGAACAACCAGTAATAAAAGTTGTAAAAGTGCACCGCGGATAGAGTTTGTCACAATAGCACCACTAATAATTAAGGGCATGGTATAAGGAAGTGCTACTCCAGTGGTGAGGGGAACTAACCCGACACTCATTGCAAAATAAGAAGTAACGGTCGTAATAATCGGTGTTGCTACTAACGGAATGAATAATATTGGGTTCAGCATGACTGGTAGCCCGAAGATTAACGGTTCGTAGACACCGAAAATTCCTGGAGCTAATGAAATCTTTCCGAGGTCATTCCAATCGGATCTTTTTTTAAAGAAAAACAACAATGAAATGAGTACTGGTATGGATAAATAGCCGCCGTTCAGTACAAAGAAATCTGTAAATTGTCCAGTTACTATATGAGGAAGTTCTTTTCCAGCTTGAAAAGCTGTCAGATTGTCAAAGGATTGGGTATTCCAGATTGGTACCATCACACTTCCAACAATAACATGTCCATGAAGACCAAAAAACCAAAAGAGATTTACTAATACCCCAACAATGATGGTTGCCGGTAGTGAGGTACCTAGAGAGGTTAATGGTTTTTGTAGCAGCTGATAAATCAGATTATTGACTGTCTCAAAAGGAGTGAGTTCAAATAAACTTCTTACTGTAAAGGCAGCGATTAAAGCGACAGCTATTGGCACAAAAGAAAAAAATGAATCTGAGACAAGTTTTGGTACGCTACTGGGCATTTTGATAGTCCAGTTATGCTGAATAGCGTAACGATAAATTTCCGTAGCAATAATTGACATAATAATGGCGGAAAACATGCCTACTGCCCCAATTTCTGATAAAGGGAGGACGCTTACTACTAGTTCTCCGGATTCTGTAACAGTGGTAGTAGGTGTGATCATGATGAAAGACAGCAATCCCACCAAAGCACCGTAAATTCCGTTTATTTTATAATGATTGGATAGACTATGGCCTATCCCTGCAGCAACAATAAAAGATATAACACCCATTGTTAAAGAAAAAGTAGGGGACACAAAAGTCTGGAATTGTGTAATATTTTCTTCACCAAATAAATTTGGCAAAAATGGGATATTAGCAATTGCGGTAAAAATAGAGCTGAAAACAGTAAAAGGCAGGGAAATCAAAAAGGCATCTTTAATTGCGACTAAATAGCGGTTTTTACTAAAAACATCAGCAAAAGGCAGTAGATATTTTTCCAATACAGCTGTTAACTTTTTCATAGTAGTTCTCCTTTTGTTTTTTTAGAAAGCACTTTCAAAAATATTAAACCATATGTTTTTTCTGGAGTCAACCAAATTATTTTTTGGAACGTACCAATTTGATTGAAAAAAGAAAAATACTTAGCTATAATAGAATAAACAGTAAAGTTGCAGTTAAGGAGGGCGAAATGGATTCTCTCAGTTTATATGAAAAAATAGCTGACCAGTTAAAAAGAAATATTCTAAATGATCAGTATGCAACAGGAAAACTCCCGAATGAAAGGGTTTTAAGTGAAGAATTTGAAGTAAGCAGAAGCACAATGAAAAAAGCAATTGATTCATTAGTAGAAGAAGGCTTACTCTTACGAAAAGCACGCTCTGGAACATTTGTAAATTTACTTTTTAAAAAGAATTATGAAGATTACAGCCATCAGCGCAAAGGACCGATTGGGTTAACTAAGTCTTTTTCAGAACAAGGGAGAGAGATTCGGTCAACTATCTTATTATTTGAAGTGATTTTACCGCCTGAAGAGGTGCGAAAAGCTTTGCTTTTGAATGAAAGTGATTTTACGTATCATTTTAAGCGAGTTAGATACATCGATAATAGCCCAGTATCCATCGAGACAGATTATATTCCTATCCAACTGTTTCCCCGTTTGACAAAGGAGATGATCAAGGACTCTATTTATGATTTTGCAGTTAAGGAACTAGGGATTTTATTAACAAACTCTTATGTTTCAATTTTTTCTATGCCGTCAAATCAAGAAGATCAAAAGGAATTAGGCCTTGAAATACATGAACCTGTAACAGTAACAGAAGAAGTTGTGTTCACTGAAACAGGGATTCCGTTTGAGTACTCTATAGTGAGAAATCATTATCAGAAATTTACCTACAACACATCCGTAAATACTGCGAAGTAGCAGTTCTGTCCTTATCATTTTTTTGAGTTGTTAGTTGAAATTTAAGATTAGTTATTTTGTTTTAGTGAAGGGGTAATTTCTTTTAGAGCAAAGAGTAAAGGAAATGAAACTAGGTAACTGAAAATCTGCATTATTGACTTGCTTCCTCTATGAAAAAGACCTATTATAAAAAATGACCGTACAAATTTTATGTGGAGGAAAAATATGGTATCTAAATATCAGCAGATTGCTGACGAACTACGTGCTAAAATATTAAGCGGCGAGTATCCTGACGGTTCTGTGATTCCGCCGGAGCTTAAGCTGCAGGAAATCTGTCAGGTGAGCAGACATACTATTAGACAGGCGATTGCTTTATTAGTTAATGAGGGATTTCTTCGTAAAGAAAAAGGTTCTGGCACCTATGTGGATGACCGTTACAAGGAAGTAGGAGAATCAGTAAAACGGACGAAAACAATTGGAGTGATTACCACCTACCTATCTGATTATATTTTTCCTTCGATTATTCGTGGTATTGAAGAAGAGCTTCGTACGAGGGGATATTCACTCCTACTGGCCAGTACCAGTAATGATCCAGAACAAGAACGTAAGTGTTTGGAAAATATGCTGGCTCAGCAGGTTGATGGGCTTATCGTTGAACCGACTAAGAGTAATCAGTACAACCCGAATTTATCCTACTACCTTTCTTTTAAAGAAAGGGGAATACCTGTGGTGATGATTAATTCCTGTTATGAAGAAATTGATTTGCCTTTCATCAGTCTGGATGACGTGAAAGCGGGCTTTTTAGCGACTTCCTACCTGCTTGAACAGGGACTGAAAGAACTGGCTCTGATTGTAAAAATTGATGATTTACAAGGGAAGCTTCGGATGAAAGGGTTTATCGAAGCTTTTGAAGAGGAGAACCTCACCTTTAAATCCAGTAATATTTTCACCTATGCTACTGGAGAAAAGGCAGCTGTGGTTGAACGTGTAGTCGCTTGTTTAGAAAAGGACACCGCTATACAAGGGGTGGTCTGCTATAATGATGAGATTGCCAATCAACTGGTACAGCAGCTGGCGGCTGCCGGTAAGCGGGTGCCGGAGGATTTTTCTGTGATTGGACAAGACGACTCTTACTTAAGCACGGCAGGAGAAGTAGCACTGACAACGATTACTCATCCAAAAGAACAGCTGGGAAAAGATGCAGCAAGCTGGATGGTTACAGCGATTGAGAAAAAAATGATTGGGGAGAGTATCCTGTATACTCCTCAAGTTGTTGAACGAAAATCTGTAAAAATAAGTAGATAGAAAAACATTCTCTTTAATTGAAAAAGAGGTTGTGACAAAAGTGTTCAGCTCCGAGAAATAAGAAGAATAATTCGAAAATAGCTTCTCATATTTTTGAGATTATTCGGCTTATTTCCGAGAAAGCTGCTTTTGGAATACCGTTTATTCGGTTTTAGGGATGTCAAAAGTCTGGGATTTTGTTTATGTCCCAGACTCTTTTCTTTGTTTTAAAATGGACTAAACAGGGTTGATTTTTATATGTTTCGAGAATCAAAAAAAGCTTGTAGGAACCTGACGCTTTGTCTCGAAAATCATTAGACATGCAGAGGTAACTACTCAATCAGAAATAAACCGTAAAATACTGAAAATGTTGGTAGCCATTTTCGTATCTTGCGGTTTATTTTTTGAAGCAAAGCCAAAAGAGCTCTGCTTTTTTTCTATGCTGCTTAGCTGTAATAGACTTTAATTTTAATATCCTGATCGTAGTTGCCGAAGCCCCGACCGAATAGAGTACAGCCGCCGATGTTTTTGGCATTTTCTTTTACCTCGACCCTTAGATGCCAGGTATCTTCGTGGTTGGGAATATC
Organism: Enterococcus sp. LJL128; assembly: GCF_056924295.1. Classification (NCBI taxonomy): domain Bacteria; kingdom Bacillati; phylum Bacillota; class Bacilli; order Lactobacillales; family Enterococcaceae; genus Enterococcus; species Enterococcus sp. LJL128. The sequence continues at coordinate 13,669 of NZ_JBXPBP010000005.1, forward strand.
TGCAATAGTAATATCGGATAACGGAACACCATCCATATTTGTTAAATGCTTGGTAATACGAATCGTTTTCAATAGACCATACTGATTCAAATTATCCGGGTACCACTCTGGTGTATATTTTCCACGTATATCTGCGAAGTCGCCGGGACTTGTCCAGGTCCCTAATTCAATGCCGTTTAAGCTAAAGGTAATATCTGACGGCCAATTGTCATTGGAAAATGGAAATTCAGAAGAAATTTCCATTGAAATTTCCAGCATTTCCAACTTTTCCTGCTCCGATAAAAAATTAGGTGTTTGGTACTCTACAAAGCCTTGAGTAAACCACAGGATTCGTGCATCCATTCTTCTAGTATCCATAAAGTATTTCGGTTCATCGACATCGCCGATAAATTCATTAATCGTAGCCAAACCACAGGTGGGCTCGACCAGATAATTCGTATAATGTCCGACAGGGATAAAGGTTTCTTTGAAATCAAAGGCATTAAAGATTTTTTCGGGAAAATTAATATCGATTTTATCTACCCGAAGGCTGGATATTTTCTTTTGCCCTATTTTTTCTGTTTTGATAATATTCGCTTCTTCCAGCTTTTTGATATGCATGGTTACAATTGCACTGCTCAGTCCAAGCGCAGTTGCCAGCTCCTTCACGCTCATCTTGTTTTTTGACAGCAACTGAATGATTTTAATTCGCACATTACTTGCTAAAGCTTCATAAACCGGCAGGGCTTCTTCATTGATTTCCAACTGCATGGGAATCACCTCACGTTGATTATTCTTTCTTAGTAACTATATTAGCATATATGTTAATTATGTGAAACAAGATTATTCTATATACTTGATTATTAATATAAATGTTAATTTAATCATTAAATAAAATATTTAATTTAACAATATTATTATTGACAGCGTTTTCAAATTGATTTATTATTTAGTTAAATATTAAAGGAGGCTAGATTTTGAAGGCGAAATTGATGATTAATAAGTATTTTTCGATTTCTGAAGTGGATCCAAGACTCTATGGTTCGTTTATTGAGCATATGGGACGGGCAGTGTATGAGGGAATTTACCAGCCGAATCATCCGTCAGCGGATGAACAGGGCTTCCGTCAGGATGTCCTTGCTTTGGTAAAGGAATTGAAGGTACCTCTTGTTCGTTATCCTGGGGGGAATTTTTTATCTGGTTATAACTGGGAAGATGGTATTGGGCCTGTCGCGGAGCGGCCCAAGCGCCTGGATTTAGCGTGGCGGACGACGGAGACTAACGAAGTTGGACTCCATGAATTTTACGAATGGGCGAAAAAAGCTGAGACAGAAATCAATATGGCGGTGAATCTAGGAACACGGGGAATTGATGCTGCAAGAAATTTAGTAGAATACTGCAATTATAAAGAAGGCAGCTATTGGAGTGACTTGAGAAAGAAAAATGGCTTGAAAGATCCGTTAAATATTAAAACCTGGTGCTTGGGTAATGAGATGGACGGTCCTTGGCAAATCGGTCATAAGACAGCAGAAGAGTACGGACGGCTGGCTGCGGAAACAGCGAAAGCGATGAAGCTGGTAGATGATTCAATTGAACTGGTCGTTTGCGGCAGCTCACACAGTCATATGCCTACCTTTGGTGATTGGGAGCTGGAGGTGCTGGAACACACATATGATTATGTCGACTATCTTTCCCTCCATCAATATTATGGTAATCAAGAGGATGATTTAGACAATTATCTCGCTCGTTCGTTGGATATGGATGCTTTTATTACAGGAGTTACGGCAATGTGTGATGCAGTGAAGGCGAAGAAACACAGCAAGAAGCAGCTGAATTTATCCTTTGATGAATGGAATATCTGGTATCACAGCAATGAGCACGATGAAACGGTTAAGCCGTGGCAGGTTGCACCGCCATTATTGGAGGACCACTACAATTTTGAAGATGCCTTGCTGTTAGGCTGCTTGCTTATCACCTTGCTGAAGCACAGTGATCGAGTAAAGATTGCTTGCCTGGCTCAGCTGGTAAATGTGATTGCACCGATTATGACTGAAAAAGATGGCGAAGCATGGAGACAAACCATTTTCTATCCCTTTATGCAGGTATCCAACTTTGGTCGAGGCACTGTTTTAAAGCCTTTGATTGAATCAGAAAGCTATCAAACAAAGGATTTCGAAGCAGTACCCTATTTGGAATCAATTGCTGTATTGAATGAAGAAGCCAACGAGCTGGTGGTATTTGCTGTTAACCGTAGTCGGGAGCTTATGGATTTTGCGATAGGCACCAATGGCTTAGCTATAAGGGAAGTAATAGAATTTTCGCAGTTAAGCGGCTTTAAAATCAAAGAAGTCAATACGAAAGGAGTAGAAAAAATCAAACCAGTACAGTCAGATAGCTACACACTGGAAGAAGCCGAAATCAACTGTCAGTTGCAGCCGTTGTCGTGGAATATGGTTCGTTGCTCATTAAAATAGTAGAACAAAATTTAAGGGGGATGTCAAAATGAGATTCAAGAAGTTTTTATTAGGATCAATGGCAGTTTTAGTAGCAGGAGTGCTGGCAGCATGCGGTGGAGGTTCTTCTTCTGATGGAGGCTCAGAGGATGGTGTAACGTTAACCTTCTGGAATGGCTTTACTGCTTCGGATGGTGAAATTTTACAAAACATTGTTGATGACTTTAATAAAACCAATGATAAAAATATCAAAATTGAGATGGATGTTATGACTTGGGCAAACTTGAACGAAAAGCTGCCGCCAGCTATTTCTTCAAAAACAGCACCTGATTTTATTGCATTAAATTATCCTGATTTTGCTCAGTATGTTGAAAATGGTGCTGTTCAGTCCTTGGATGATTTTTGGGATTATGACGGGGTAGATAAAGCGGACTTTACCGAAACAGCTGTAGATTTAGGAAAAGTAGAAGACAAGCAATACTTCATTCCTATGCAGGTTCAGGGTATGTACATGTATTGGAACAAGGATTTATTTAAAGCGGCTGGCTTAGATACTGAAACACCGCCGAAAACCTGGACTGAATTGACTGAGATGGCACCGAAGCTGACAGACAGCAGTAAGAATGTTTCAGGATTTGTATTTAACAAGGATGGTACGGCTCCTCTTTACAATTGGATTCTTGCCAACGGCGGCAAACTGATTAACGATGACTATACGAAATCTGAGTTTGCTTCTCCAGAAAATTTAAAAACCTTAAAGGCCATTCAGCAAATGATTCATGTTGATAAGGCAGGTCCGGAATCAATTTCTGGTGCTGAGATGGATAACTTGATGAATGCAGGGCAGCTTTCCATCGAAATTAACGGTCCATGGCTGAATAACGGACTAAAGGCAAACGAAATCAACTACGGTGTGACTACATTGCCTCAAGCAAGTGAGAGTGGTGAACAAACGGCTATTCTTGATGGTGTAGGCTATGCTATTCCAGCAAGTACGGACAGTAAGAAAAAAGAAGCAATCTATGAATTCCTGAAATATTGGAATACAACAGAAATTGGTAAAAAATGGAGTATCGAAAATGGTTTCCCGGCATACTTAAATTCTGTAGCTGAAGACGATGAAGTGAAGAACAATGAGATTGTTTCTGAGCTTTCTAAGCAAATGGATTACGCAGAGCCGTTTCTACCTGGATTTACTAAAATTTCAGCAATCAATAACGATATTATCAATCCGATGATTGAAAAGCTATTGGCTGGAGAAGATCCAGAAAAACTAATGAATGATGCAGACAAAGCAATCAATGACTTACTAAGCCAGTAAGCTAGTCGTTCTGAATCGTTCCCTATTTTAAATAAATGCCGGAACAGAGGTGCGGGCAGAAAACTACTGCACGAAACACAATCAAAAATGGTCGATGGAACGGGCAGGTATAGTGTTTGCCTATTTTAAAAGAAAATTAGAATAGTAGACCGGATTAAATTTTTGACTGCTCCCCTCTGTTCCAGCTGTGTTTAAATCTTTTATGAAAATGAGGTGTATTAGTTGAAATCATTAGCCAGATATTGGAATCAGCCCAAACGGGCAGCCTATCTATTTTTACTACCATCTTTTCTGGTACTGCTGCTGTTCACAGTCGTTCCTTTGCTGGGAACCTTTGCTATCAGCTTTACGGACTTGAATATCTTCTTTACTTCAAGAAATATAGTGGGTCTGGATAATTTTATGCGGATTTTTAGTGACGAGCGGGCGGTTAATTCCCTGCTGCATACTTTATATTTTACGATTTTGGAAACACCCGCTCAAATTATTATCGGATTATTAGCTGCTGTTGTTCTTTCTAAGAATACAAAGTTCAATAAATTCTGTCGTTCCACCTTCTACATTCCTGTAATTTGCTCGCTGACATCAATTGCTATTATTTTCTCTATGCTGCTGGATCCAAATGTCGGAGCAATTCCTTATCTGTTTTCTCAGCTTAACTTGCCGATTCCTCAATTTTTCCGTGATCCTACTTTAGCTATGCCCACAGTGGCAGTTATGACCGTTTGGAAGAATTTCGGAGTAACAATGACTATCCTGTTGACGGCAATCCAAGGAATTTCGCCTTCATTGTATGAATCAGCACAAATGGATGGAGCTACTCAAAGACAGCAATTTTTCAACATTACATTGCCGCAGATTGTTCCTTCATTAGGTTTTTGTATCTTAACCAATCTGATTGGTTCTATGCAAGTCTTCGATCAGGTGTATGTTGCAACTGCCGGCGGACCGCAATTTAAGACAGAAACAGCTGTTCAATACATATACAGCCGCGGCTTTACCGCTCCTTATGAGCTGGGATATGCATCGGCGCTCTCCTCTGTTCTGTTCGTGATTATTGCGGCAATCGCCATTTCCACTAACTTGTATATGTCCCGTAAAGAAAAACAAATGAAATAGGAGGTAGCCAAAATGACAACAGAAAGTACCCTTGTTCCCGCTAATGTAAAAAAGCGGAAGAAAGCAACACCTAAAAAGATACTTAGTACGATTGGAATGATTTTGGTTCTGTGTATTATTGCTTTTCCGTTTCTGTGGCTGATTATTTCCTCGTTTAAGTATGAGAAGGACATCATTTCCTTTCCTCCGAAAATTTTTGCGGATAAGTATACGCTGGATAACTATATTAAGGTCTGGTCAACCATTCCTCTTTTAGACTACATCAAAAATACAGTTATTTTTGCTGGTGGTACGGTTATTACTTCCGTGTTTTTCGATTCGTTGGCAGGCTACGCTTTTGCCCGCATGAATTTTAAGGGCAAGTCGGCACTATTCTATTTTGTTTTACTGACCATGATGATTCCTTTTCAAGTATTTATGATTCCATTATTTATTGAAGTTAATCTTATGGGCTTGCTGGATACGTATGCCGGACTGATTATTCCAAGGATGACGACTGCTTTCGGTATCTTCATGATGCGTTCTTTCTTTATTACGCTGCCAAATTCACTGGAAGAAGCCGCTAGAATTGATGGCTTAAATGAGTTTAAAATCTTCTGGAAAATCATGCTGCCTTTGAGTAAACCAACGCTGCTGTCCTTAGGAATCTTTACACTGATGAATAGCTGGAATGACTTACTTTATCCGCTGATTCTAACCAGCAGTTCTAAAATGCGGACATTGCCTGCAGGGTTAGCATTATTTACAGGTCAGAATATTTCCTTCTATGGACCGGTTATGGCAGGAACAGTCATTTCTATGCTGCCGTTGTTGATTATTTACATTTTTGCACAGAAATACTTCGTTCAAGGAACAGCAATGTCTGGTATGAAAGAGTAGGTGAAGGAAAATGAAGCTGGTAGAAACCAGAATTTATTCACAATTAATTATGATTTCCGACTACCTGCTGTTAGGGCTGTTATGGGTAATTTTATCCCTGCCTTTAGTAACTGTGATTCCTGCATCTGTTGGAGTATTGTATGTGATTAGACAATGGGAGGACAGCTCAACAGGAAGTATTCTTCGCTACTTCTTTCAAGGAATCAAAAGGTATCTTCCGCTGAACTTATTAGTAAGTGGATTAACAATCGGAATCTTTGCCATAGTAAATAACCTGATGTCGGAAAGTAGTCAGCTATTAATTATCAGCGGTTATGTTATTTCTATTGTTTATTTAATGTTTCTATTTTCCTGGATGTATCAGTGTGTCTGGTTGGAAAAACAAACGGTTTTCCAGCTGTTTGAACAGAGTGCATTAGAGCTGATTCTATATTTCTTAAGAAACTTATTATGCTGCGGCTTAACCGTTTCATTTACAGTGCTGGTCTTTCTGTTTCCGCCATTCATTTTCATTTTTGCCGGCGGCTTCTGGAAGGTAATTGCGCTTATACTATTTAGAAAATGTCAGGTGATGAAATGAACGAATCAATAATTAAGGTACGTAAAGACTTTTTAGTGGGAGAAATCAGTCCTCGGCTTTTTGGCTCTTTTGTGGAGCATATGGGCAGCGTTGTCTATACTGGGATTTTTGAGCCGGGGCATCCACAAGCGGATGAAAACGGCTTTCGTCAGGATGTTTTAGCCTTAATCAAGGAGCTGAATCTGGGAGTCATCCGCTATCCAGGCGGTAATTTTACTTCTGGTTATGATTGGCAGGATACGATTGGTCCTGTAGCAAATCGCCCGAAAAAAATTGACTTGGCTTGGCGGGGAATTGAGCCTAACACTTTTGGACTGCATGAATTTTTTAACTGGCTGAGTCACACAGAGGCAGAGCCGATTTTTACAGTGAATCTAGGTACAAAAGGAATTGATGATGCCCGCAATATTGTAGAATACTGCAACTATCCAAGGGATTCTTACTGGAGTGATATGCGTAGAAAAAACGGTCAGGAAGCACCGTTTAACATCAAGCTATGGTGTTTGGGAAATGAATTGGACGGTCCTTGGCAAATCGGGGCTAAAAGTGCCTACGAGTACGGGCGAATTGCCAATGAAGCGGCTAAGGTAATGAAGCTGGTAGATGAATCGATTGAAGCAATTCTTGTGGGAAGTTCAACGCCAAGACTTGCCAGCTATCCGGAATGGGATCGAATTGCTCTGGAGCAGGCGTATGAAAACGTTGATTATCTTGCCCTGCATAACTATATCGATAAATATGATGAGGATGATCTGACAAAACCGCCGAAGAATGAGCGGGATGATACACCCACTTATTTGGCCAAATCCTATCGGTTTGACCGGCAAATAGAAGAGGTAGTTGCTGCTTGTGACTATGTAAAAGGTCTTTTAAGAAGTGAAAAAACGATGTACCTAGCTTTTGATGAATGGAATGTTCATGCTCAGCCGGAAAAACAGCATCAGGATTTTGAAATCGGCAGTCCGATTGACTGGTGCTATTTCACGATGGAAGATGCTTTGTTGTTTGGTTCTTTAGGACTTGCTATTTTGAGGCACGCAGATCGGGTAAAAATTGCCTGTCAATCTCTGCTGGTAAACACCATTCCGTTAATTTTAACTGATAGGGAAGGAAAAGCTTGGTGTAATCCAACCTACTATATCATGGCGCATTTATCAAATTACGCCAAGGGACGGGTACTATCTCAGAACACGACAGGTCCAACCTATGATTGTGAAAAAATTAAAAATGTTCCCTTTGTCGATAGTGTGGTTGTTGAAAATGAAAAAGAACTGGTCATTTTTGCCGTTAACCGGACAGACCAAAAGCAGACAATAATCGTCGATCATGATTTTTCACTGGCAGAAAATGGGGAACACATCCAGCTGCAAAGTGAAGAACTGCTGGACAAAAATCGGCGGGAAACACCAGATAAAATTCAGCCAAAAAAACAGACTGTTTCGATTGATAAAGAACAGACTGTGACAGTGGAAGTCGGCAAGTATTCATGGAATGTATTTAAAATAAAAAAAGTATGAGGGATTGTTATGACAGTAAAAACGACGTATAAAAATCCGATTGTGATTGAACGAGCGGACCCTTGGGTCTATAAGCATACAGACGGCTACTATTATTTTACCGGCTCAGTGCCAGGGTATCAGTCAATAGAGCTTCGCCGTTCTAAAACACTAGAGGGTCTTGAAAGTAGTGAACGGCTAGCTGTCTGGCAGGCGCCGGCAACAGGAAAAATGAGCCAGCTAATTTGGGCGCCGGAAATTCATTTTCTTAATGGCTGCTGGTATATCTACTTTGCGGCAAGTGATGATGCTGAAATTAGAGACCGAACCCATCACCATCGGATGTTTGTAATTGAGAATAAACATGAGGACCCGATGAATACCGACTGGACTGTGAAGGGGCAGCTGGAAACAAAATTTGACAGCTTTAGTTTGGATGGTACAGCTTTTGTTCATCGAGAGCGTCTTTACTACGTTTGGGCACAGCAGGACCCGCGGATTCCCGGGAATTCGAATCTATATATTTCAGAGATGGAAAATCCCTGGACGCTTAAAGGAGAGCAGGTACTATTATCTATACCGGAATATGATTGGGAAAAAATAGGCTTTTCCGTCAATGAAGGAGCCGCTGTTATTAGCAGAAACGGCAAAGTATTTATTGCGTATTCGGGTAGTGCGACGGATGAAAATTATGCAATGGGTCTGCTGTGGGCGGATGAGGCGGCGGACTTACTGGATGGCTATTCTTGGCATAAGCTGCCGGAACCGGTGTTTGTTTCGTCAGAGAAACATAGTCAATTTGGTCCAGGCCATAATTCTTTTACCCGCAGTGAAGATGATACAGAAGATGTCTTGATTTATCATGCCCGTCCGGAAAAAAACAAGGCTGGAGATCCATTGGATAATCCAAACAGACATGCAAATGCACAAGTGTTTACCTGGAATGAGGAGGGCTTTCCAGTGTTTGGCGAGCCAGAACCGTATACAAGAGAGCTATAGTCTTGATGAATGGGTAGTCCAGCATAAATAATTATTTCATAAAATCAATAGAAGTCCTGTTAAATGATCCAGTGTACAAGAAAAAGCTTTTATCTGTAAGGTAAGTCAGAGAAAGAGAAGTATAACTGATTTATTTAACAGGGCTTCTATAGTTAAAGGAGAAATAGATGATAAAAATTTTAAACCAAAAATCAGGAGTGGAAATTAGTAAATACATTTACGGACATTTTGCTGAGCATCTGGGACGGTGTATTTATGAAGGCCTGTATGTTGGAGCAGAGTCAGAGATTCCGAATAAAAACGGTATGCGGCTAGATGTAATAGAGGCTCTGAAAGCTATTGAAATTCCTGTTCTTCGCTGGCCAGGCGGCTGTTTTGCAGATGAGTATCATTGGAAGGATGGGATTGGACCAAAAGCAGAACGGAAAAAAATGGTGAACACTCATTGGGGCGGTCTTACTGAGAACAATCACTTCGGCACCCATGAATTTTTTGAACTGGCAGAACAATTAAACTGTGAGGTTTATGTCAACGGTAACGTAGGCAGCGGGACAGTTCAGGAAATGCAGGAATGGGTTGAATACATGACCATGGCAGGAGAATCGCCAATGGCAGAGCTGCGGAGAAAAAACGGCAGAGAGACTCCGTGGAAGGTAAAGTTTTTTGGTGTAGGGAATGAGTCCTGGGGCTGTGGCGGTAATATGCGGCCGTCCTATTATGCGGATCTTTACCGTCAATATCAGACCTATGTTCGCCAGTATGGAGCAGAAGAAATCTATAAAATTGCCTGTGGTCCTAACGTTGACGATTACCAATGGATGGAGGAGGTCCTCCGGATTAGCGGGCCTTATATGGATGGCATTAGTCTGCATCACTATGCCTTAACTGGTGCTTGGGAGGACAAAGGACCTGCCTTAGGATTTACGGAAGCCCACTGGTGGTCGCTGCTGGAAAGTGCTAAAAAGATGGACAAGTTAATCACCAAACATACAACAATTATGGATAAATACGATCCGGATCGCCGAATCGGTTTGATTGTGGACGAATGGGGCTCCTGGCTGGCACCGGAAGCGGGAACCAACCCCGGTTTTCTTTACCAGCAGAATACGATTCGCGATGCTATGGTTGCCGCGCTGACTTTGAATATCTTTCATAAACATGCAGAGAGAGTTCAGATGGCGAATATTGCTCAGACAGTGAATGTATTGCAGGCGATGCTGTTGACGGAAGGGGATAAGCTGGTAAAAACACCAAGTTACTATGTATTTGAGCTGTATAAGGTTCACCAAGGTGCCCAACGGCTGGATTGCTATGGGCAGACACCTGAACACGTATCGTATACTGTTTCCCGAAAAAAGAGCATTGTTAGTCTATCTATATGTAATTACTCATTAACTAAGACAACAGCGGTGAAATTTGAGCTGGAAACACCGATTAAAGAAGTATGCTCCAGCCGCTTCATTCAAGGGATGACAATGGATAGCCATAATGATTTTGCGCATCCGGATACAATTGTTCTTCAGGATTTTACAGAATACAATAGTCAAAATCAGCATTTGGAACTCTCACTTTCACCAAAATCGATTCTAACGATTCAGCTGGAGCTAAGTGAATGAGTTGTAAAAACTGTAATCCACAGTCTTTTTTGCTGAACAATCAAACAGTAGCAGAGTTAATAGTAGAGCAGTTAGCGATGGAAAGAGAGCTTGCATCTAAGGAAATAGCGCAGCGGCGAACGTTAATTTGTGAAGAGTGCTGTTTTCGCTCTACCCATACCTGTACAGCGTGCGGCTGTTTTTATCAGTTTCGGGCATCTTTGAAAAATAAATATTGCCCTAAAGGCTACTGGTCGTAATCTGAAAATAAAGTACGTACAAATACCGAATAAATTATTTACATGTACGTACATAAATGCTATAATTCTTCTTGAAAGATGGAATACTTCTTTTGAGAAGGATTTTTTATGTCGTTAGTTGTTAACTAGGGCGTGTCTGAATAATAAAAAGGAAACCAGTTTTTCAGACACGCTTGAAAATGAAAACGTATACAGGAGGATTGAGATGAACGCAGAGAGTGTAAAGCAATCGATTGTTCTTGGGAAAACGTCTCTTGGAATAGAACTGGGATCAACCCGTATTAAGGCGGTGCTAATCGATGAGCACCAGGAGCCTGTTGCATCCGGCAGTCACACTTGGGAAAATCAACTGGCAGATGGCCTGTGGACATACAGCTTGGAGGATATCTGGTCAGGGCTGCAGGATAGCTATCAGAATCTAAAAAAAGATGTTTTTCAGAAGTTCGGTGTCAAGCTAACCAAAATTGGTGCAATGGGTTTTAGTGCGATGATGCATGGTTATATGGCTTTTGATAAAGAGAATCAGCTACTCGTCCCTTTTCGAACTTGGCGTAATTCAAACACTGCAGCGGCTGAAAAGGAATTGACAAAGCTGTTTAACTACAACATTCCACAGCGTTGGAGTATAGCCCATTTGTATCAGGCGATCTTAAATCAGGAAGCTCATGTGGAAACTATTCATTATTTTACTACACTAGCTGGTTATGTTCATTGGCAGCTGACAGGAGAAAAGGTTTTAGGAATTGGCGATGCTTCTGGAATGTTCCCAATAGATCCTGCTGTAAAAAATTATGACCAACGTATGATTACAGCCTTCGATAAGCAAACTGCTAAGCATAATTACTCTTGGCAGCTGCAGGATATTTTGCCTAAGGTGCTGGTCGCAGGTGAGCCGGCTGGTCTGTTAACAGAAGCTGGTGCGAAACTGCTTGATCCAACAGGTGATTTAATCGCTGGAATGCCGCTGTGCCCGCCGGAAGGCGATGCTGGAACAGGCATGACAGCTACCAATAGTGTAGCAAAAAGAACGGGGAATGTATCCGCCGGTACCTCTGTTTTTGCGATGATTGTACTGGAAAAGGAATTGAAAAAAGTTCATCCAGAGCTGGACTTGGTTACAACACCTGCTGGCGACTTAGTTGCTATGGTCCATGCCAATAATTGCTCATCTGATATTAATGCCTGGGTGAAGCTGTTTGAAGAATTTATTAAGGTCTGTGGTTTCGAGCTGTCGACAGAAAAGCTGTATGAACTGCTGTTCAATCAGGCGCTGCAAGGAGATAAGGAATGTGGCGGTTTGTTATCCTATGGCTACTTCTCAGGGGAAAATATTACTCATATTCCAGAAGGGCGGCCGTTATTTGTACGGACACCTGACAGTCGTTTCAATCTGGCAAACTTCATGCGGGTTCATCTGTTCACTGCTTTTGGTGCGTTGAATATCGGTATGAAGATTTTAGTAGAAGAAGAGCAGGTTCAAATTGATAAGGTCCTTGGACACGGCGGAATCTTTAAAACAGAAGGCGTTGCACAAAAAATACTGGCGGCGGCCATCGATACGCCGGTTTCACTAATGGAAACAGCTGGAGAAGGCGGAGCTTGGGGGATTGCCTTGTTGGCGGATTATCTGAGCTATGCGAAGGAAAATCAGTCCCTAGCCACATATTTGGAGCAGCAGGTATTTGCCGGAGAAGCAGGCAGCGAGCTTGCTCCTGATCCAGAAGATACAGCTGGTTTCGAACAGTTTGCACAACGTTATAAAGAAGGCCTGCCGATTGAAGAGGCAGCAGCAGCTTATTTAAATCAATGAGCCGGCAGTCATGACGAATGAACAAGTGTTTTAGGGAATAAGGCTAGTTGAAGACAGGAGGACAACACTGTGTTGGAAGCATTAAAAGAAGAAGTATACTATGCGAATTTGGAACTTCCCAAGCAGGGGCTAATTAAATACACATGGGGAAATGTTAGCGGAGTTGACCGTGAACAGGGCTTGTTTGTAATTAAGCCTTCTGGTGTTGATTATGAAACACTGAAGCCCTCTGATATGGTCGTTTGTGATTTGAAGGGAAACGTGGTTGAGGGGACATTGAATCCTTCCTCCGATACGCCAACCCACGCAGTTTTATATCAATCGTATCAAGATATCGGCGGGATTGTTCATACGCATTCGCCATGGGCCACTATTTGGGCACAGGCTGGCTTAGATGTACCGGCTATGGGAACTACTCATGCAGATACCTTTTATGGAACGATTCCTTGTGCCCGTTTTTTAAGTCAGGAGGAAATCGATCGAGGCTATGAAGAAGAGACTGGCCGCGTAATTGTTGAGACTTTTAAAAAGCGGGAAATTGATCCGATGGCAGTGCCGGGAGTACTACTTCATGGACACGGCCCCTTCACTTGGGGGAAAAATGCAGATAGTGCGGTAATGAATGCAGTAGTCTTAGATGAGGTCTGTAAAATGAATTTATATGCCCGTCAGCTGAATCATTTTTCTGAAGAACTGCCTCAAAGGATTTTAGATAAGCATTATTTACGAAAACATGGCAAAGACGCTTATTATGGACAAAAATAAAAACGAATCAGAAGGAGAGAGAAGTATGTCAGCAATGGATAAAAAAGAATTTTGGTTTGTCGTAGGCTCTCAGCATTTATATGGAGAAGAAGCATTACAGGAGGTTCGGGCTCATGCAGAGGAAATGGTCCGTGAACTAAATAGCAGCGGTACTCTACCTTACCCAGTGGTCTTACAGGAGCTGGCAGTGAAGCCGGAAGTTATTACAAAAATTATGAAGGAAGTCAATTATCGGGATGAGGTTGCCGGAGTAATCACTTGGATGCATACATTCTCGCCGGCAAAAATGTGGATTCGAGGAACGAAGCTGCTGCAGAAGCCGTTGCTTCATTTAGCTACGCAGTATAATGAAAGTATTCCTTGGGAAACGATTGATATGGACTTTATGAACTTGAACCAGGCGGCTCACGGCGACCGGGAATACGGCTTTATCAATGCTCGTCTGAAGAAAAATAATAAGGTAGTTGTCGGATACTGGAAGCGCCCTGAGATTCAAAAGCAGATTGCTGAATGGATGGATGTTGCAGCAGCTTACAACGACAGCTTTAAAATCAAGGTTGCCCGTTTCGGCGATAACATGCGAAATGTTGCAGTAACTGAAGGAGACAAGGTTGAGGCTCAAATTCAATTTGGCTGGACTGTTGACTATTATGGTATTGGCGACTTAGTTCAGTACGTCAATGCAGTTAAGGAAGAAGAAGTAGAAGCTCTGTTTACGGAGTATAAAGAACTGTATGATTTTGACTATGGTGAATATGACCATGATAAATGGGAAGCGCATGTGAAGGTACAGGCTCGTCAGGAAATTGGTTTGCGCCGGTTCTTGGAAGCTGGCAGCTACAATGCGTTCAGTACAAACTTCGAAGATTTGTACGGCATGCAGCAGCTGCCTGGTTTAGCAGTTCAGCGTTTGATGGCAGAGGGCTACGGTTTTGCCGGCGAAGGAGACTGGAAAACAGCAGCAATTGACCGTTTAATGAAAGTAATGGCGCATAATAAAAACACAGGGTTTATGGAGGATTATACCTATGAACTGGCGGCTGGACATGAAGCGATTCTGCAATCCCATATGATGGAAGTTGATCCAACTTTAGCGATGAACAAGCCTAAAATCGTTGTTTCTCCGTTATCTATGGGGGACAGAGAAGATCCGGCACGTCTGGTCTTTGATGGGAAAGCTGGCTCTGGCGTCGTCGTTTCCATGGCTGATTACGGAACACACTATAAGCTGCTGATTAATGAGGTAGAATTGTTTGAACCAACGGAAGCGGCACCTAACTTGCCGGTTGCCCGTATCCTTTGGGAGGTTAAACCCAACTTCCAGGATGGTGTGAAAGCTTGGATTGAAGCTGGGGGCGGACACCATACAGTAGTTTCGCTGAATTTGACCACAGACCAGATTGTTACCTGGGCGAAGATGGTTGATTTGGACTATGTGCTGATTAAATAAGAGAAGCAGTTACATTTGAAGGGAATATGTAAGACACCAGTGAAAAATTTTTCACTGGTGTCTTTAAATTATGAATCAAGCGGCTGATTACCATTTTGCCTGTAGAATTCTATAGCTGCTTTTCGTGTCTATTCCCGGCAGTTTTAGCAGATAAGTTGTACGGCTGGTATTTAGGTGTTTTGAATAATGCTCCTCGTGCGTATGAAGCTCCTGATAATCGGCATAGTTTTCTTGAGGAAGAGATTCTACTGCAATCCCCGGAAGCTCCATGTAGTAGGAGTAGCATTTTTGACCATCGTTCAGCTGCTGCTTTATCCCGCAGAAAAAAAGATAGCTTAGAGAGAGATTTCTTTTTAGCAGTTCTTTTCGGAAGTACATACTTGCTGCGACCCATTCACTGCCATAGTCAAAAACGGCTGTATCATTTTTACAAGAGACTTCTAAAGTTGAGAAAAAAGCAGGCTGACTAGCTGTCATTTGTGTTTCAAATAGGATGCTTGTGATTCGTTTGATTCGAGCGATTTTGTCTTCTTCTTTCTGGATGTAGCCGGCTATTTTTTTGATCGTTTGTTTGCTAATCTGATTTTCTGCAATAAATTCGGCGATATCCTGCAAGGTTAAACCGAGATATTGAAGGGTCTGGATTAAAAAAATAGTCTGCTTCTGGTCAATTGTGTAATACCGGTAGTTGTTTTCCGGATTAATATAGACAGGAGCAACTAAATTTAAATTGCTATAGTATCGTAGTCTTTGAATCGATATACCGCAAAGTTCAGCCATTTTTCCAATAGAAAGCAAGTCTTCCATTTTTATATCCTCCTCTTGACTCTATAGTAGCTATAGACATTATTATAAAGGAAAAATAAAGAAAGAAGGCGTAGAAATAATGAAAATTATTGTAGAAAAAGACTATGAGGGAATGAGCAGCAGAGTTTCAGAGAAATTAATAGAAGCAATTTATGGCGGCAGCTTTCAGAATATTTCTGTCACAGCTGGCAGCAGTCCAATTCGAGCGTATGAAATTGCCTCAGCTCACATTCGTAATCATGAGATTAATCCTCAAATCACTTTTTTCAACTTTGATGAAATTCCATTTAAAAAGAGCGGTGGTGATGGTGTGACAATTACTAACTTAAAGAAGAGCTTTTTTGAGAAAGCCGGAATTGCAGATGAACAGCTTCACAAGCTGACAATGGAGAACTATCAGACGCACGATGCATATCTTGAAAGTATCGGCGGTATTGACATTGTTTTTCTGGGAATTGGTGCTGATGGTCATTTTTGCGGAAACCTGCCGAATACCACAAAATTTGGTGATCAGACAAGTTTTGTATCAATTGACGCAAGACCAGATATGAAAGATATTCTATTAGGCGAGGTTGAAGGAGCTGCTGAAGAGCTGCCGGAAGGATATGTAACGATGGGACCGCGAAGCATTATGAATATTCCGGAAGTTATCATGATGGCTTCTGGGAAAGGAAAAGCAGCAATCATTAAAAAAGCTTTTTTTGGTAGTGTAACAGAAGCGGTGCCATCCTCTGTTTTCCAACTGCATCCTAACTTTACCTTGATTTTAGATAAAGAGGCTGCTCAGGAGATTGCTGAATTCATTTGATGTAAAAGCAGCTGCGGCACTATTTCTAGGAATCTAACAAGCATCAGATTACTAAAAGCTTGTTTACGGTTCTCACAATGTTGTGATTCCCGAAGCAAGGAAATACTGAAATACCGTTTATTCGGTTTTAGGGGACTGAGACAAATTTATGTCGCGCCCCCTTCTCTTTGTATTTCCAAAGCTAACCTAAAGTTTCCAGTATTTTTTTCCGTCATTGGTTCGACCGAGAAAGCCGTATTGAATAAGGTACCTGCGAATGGCAACATAGTCGTCAAAAACTTCGCTGATTATCTGGTTGATTTCTTTTTCTGAATAGGTTCTATTTTCTGCAAATGATTCTGCCAGGTACTGCAGCAGAACGATTTTGCTTTTTTCTTTGCTTGGAATTCGATTCGCTCTGCCGTTGTCATCTAAGAAGGACGCCAATGTCTTTTTCCGATACTCCTCACTAATCATAAAGCGGTCATCATAGGTTGCGATGCTAACTTCCTCTGCCGTCATTTTTTTATTCACCCTTTCCAGTAATTCAATTGCCGACAAGAGATATAGCGCCTGTCGTTTTTTTTCTCTTAGCTTGAACCGATGATTTCTAATAGTAGATGGACTAATTTCCAACTGTTCGGCAATTTCGTCATCAGTTAGATCGATGCTCAAAAGGCTCATAAGATTCTTTTGTGTGACAGAAATGCCAGAGACAGTTGTGGGTAGCGCCAGCAGCGCCTTTAATGGTCCGCCATGCTTTTTGTGAAGGTGGTCGTTAACGGCGTAAATACTGTTGTACAAGTGCTGGTCGATTGGATAAATCTCCTCTTTATTAAATGCAGCTCCACAGTAAAGACAGATGTAGTCTGACTCTTCTTCAAAAAAACCATTGATGATAATTTCTTCATTCAATTTCTGATTCTTGCCCATAGTAATTTCTCCCTGTTCTATTTGTTTATAATGCTATTTTAAGCTTAATTTACGATTTTGTCTATTTATTTATAGACAAAAATAGATTATGTTGTTTTTTGCGAGTGCGGTTTATAATAGATAGATTCATAATGAAGTAACAGTTCGGCTATTTAAACAGCAGCAGGACGAAATAGAGGAGTGTCCGGGAAAAGCATAAAGAGCGGTTGGCAGTCGTATGGAAAACAGGGGATAATGAAGCTTATTATTTGAAGTGAAAATAGAGAAATACATTCATTTAACAGCTGTTCAAATTATAGTGTTTCACGGATTTTTTTGACAGGCTAGTGACAGGAGCCTATAAATAATCTAAAATAATAGTTATACAACTTTTTCACAAGAGAAGTTTTTACATGATGAAGGGTGTCAAAGAATAAAAGAATCAGAGAAATGTCTATCAATAAGAGGATGAATAATAAAAAAGAAAGGTGTGTTAGTTTATGGATGAGTTTACATTTGGTGCACCACAGGAAGAGACGAAGAAAATTGAGCAGCTGCTTGAGATAGAGATTAAACAGCCGGAAATTCAATTGACCGAAGCTCAGGTTGAAGCAATCGATAAATTAAAAGATCAGATTGATATTAATAACGTGATGGGTGTAATGACCTATGGAGCGAAGGAACAATCTCGTTTATCTGAGTTTTCAGATCAGGCGCTGGATAAGGTTAAAAGTCATGAATTAGGCGATGTTGGTAAAATCATTAATGAGCTGGTCATAGAGCTGGAAAGCTTTGATCCGGATGAAAACGACGGATTTTTGACAAAACTGTTTAAGCGGGGCAAAAATAAAATCGAAACAATGATGATTCGATTTGAAGATGTCAACGCGAATGTTTCCCGAATTTTAAATAATTTAGAAGGTCATTACTTAACAATAACGAATGATATCCTGACATTGGAAGAAATGTCTGAGGCCAACAAGCTGTTTTATCAGAATTTATCAGTCTATGTGGCTGCTGGACAAGCGAAAATTATTGAGCTTAAAGGAACAACTTTGCCGGAGCTTCAGAATAAAGCGGCTGGGCAAAATCAGGAAGACCTGAACAATCTCTCTGAGTTTTCCGATAAATTGACTCAATTTGAAAAAAAGGTTCATGATTTAGATATGACAAAGATGATTAGCCAACAGCTGGCGACTCAAATTCGCGTGATTCAGAACGCAAACAAAGCAATGGCTTATAAAATTCAGTCGACAATGACAAATACAATTCCAATGTGGAAGCAGCAAATGACCATTGCGCTTTCAGCTCAGCATACACTGTCCGCAATTGAAGCAGACAATGCCGTTTCTGATATTACAAATGAACTGTTTAAGAAAAATGCGGAGAAAATTCACCATGTCTCTACGCAGGCTGCAGAATCTTCGGAAAAGAGCATTGTGGATATTGAAACTTTAAATGAAGTGAATACACAGACTATCGCTGCATTGAAGGATATTCAAGTAATTCGTGAAAAAGGAGCAGCGAATAGAAAGCATGCTCAGGAGGAAATGCTGCGTATGCGCACAGAGCTCGCCAATGCACTAATTGATGTAACGAAATGAGGTAGAACGGAATGACACAGAAGAGAATACGATTCCTTTTAATAGGAACAGGGGCGATTGGAGCACTGGTCTGGATTGCTGTTCGAGTCCTTTTATTGGATTTTGATGCTGCGGTTATCAGCTATGGTTCAAAAACCGTTCGAACATTCAATACCATTGCCACAGCCGGTCTGATTGTTGCTGCACTGGCCGTAGCCGGTCTGATTATTGTGGTGTTTTCGCAAAAGAAAGAAGCAGCTCCGAAAGCTGGCGGAAAGCCAGCTAAAAAAGCCGATCAGCACTATGACGGCAAAGATATCGTAAGCAAACTGGATAAGCTCTATGAGACACACACGGTTTATCAAAAGGATATTGTTGAAGCTAAGAAAATGATTGATCAAATTGACGGCTGTATCGAGGATTTACTAGAGCTGCAGGCGGATAATGAATTTGAAATATTAGATAAAATCGAGTATTCCATGCGTCAGGCCAAAATGCAGATATTACAGAATACCAAAAGCATTGTTAACCGAATCACCATTGAGGGCGATCCTCAGGAAATTACCAAGCGTTTGAATACAAATTCGGAAATTCTAAAACAAGTAAGAGGATTATTACACGAAACCGTAAATTATCTGGATTCTAAATCTCCATCAACTAGAGGGGATTTAGACAGTATGACCAAGGCATTGCAGTCGCTAAACAACACAATCGAATAACTAAGAAGGAGCTTTTACTATGAAAATCAGGGGAATAAAGAGGCTTGTTGTGGGGAGTATCATCCTGACAGCCCTCTTTTCAGGATGTACAACAGGGAACGACGGGAAAATCGACAGCGGATCTGGAGATATCAAAAATCTTTCGAAAGCCGATGCTCAGTCAGAGCTGAAAAGCTACGTGAAGAAAATCGACGCCTCAACGGCAGAACTGAAGCGGGATATTGATACAAGTTCAATGAACGAAAAGGAAGAGCTTCCGCCAATTGATAAAACGTATCCTCTGACTGTAGAAGGAAAAAACCAGATTAATGCAGAAATTTTTGTCAGTCCGGAAAAAGCCGGCAGCGGGAAAGACGGTCTGTTTGTTGAACTGGCTGAGGAATTTAATAAGAAGAACAGTACGATTGACGGAAAGACTGTTTCAGTTTCTATCCGTTCGATGGCTTCTGGTACTGGGCTGGATTATATCGCTTCTGAAAACTACGTCCCGGACGGCTATACACCATCGAATCTTTTGTGGGGGAAGATGCTGGAATCAAATGGGACAGCTTTGACAACAGTGGCAGATAGAACCATTGGAAATACGGGTGGTTTGCTAATGAAGGAAGCTACTTACGATGAAATCGTCAAGAAATATGGAGAGGTTAATATTGAATCGTTGGTGAAGGCTGTAACGGATGATGGCATGCTGTTAGGCTATACAAACCCATATACCTCTTCAACAGGTCTTAGTCTATTGACTCAGCTGATGAATCAATTTGATGCGAATAATCCATTAAGCGATCAGGCTGTTTCTTCTCTACAGGCATTTCAAAAGGATTTACCGTCCACATTATTTAATACACTTCAATTAAGAGAAGTAGCGAAAAATGGTTCAGTGGATATCATGTCGATTAGTTATCAAACATATATCAATACACCGGAATTTAAGCAGTATAAGTACGTGCCGCTGGGGATTCGGCAAGATTCACCGATGTATACGATGAATACAGCTTCTGAAGAAAAGAAACAGGTAGTTGCTGAATTTACAAAATATGTTCAAGAAGCTGAAAACCAGGAAAAAGCCTCTTCTTATGGCTTTAATCAGCTGGATGATTATCAGCTGGAAATCGATAATATCGACGGGGCAATTGTTTCCTCAATTCAAAAGCTTTGGAAAGAAAATAAAAATGGCGGAAAACCTATTATTGCTGTGTTCGTTGCAGATGTTTCCGGCTCTATGGATGGCGCGCCGATTAACTCATTAAGACAATCTTTACTAAACAGCAGCAAATATATTGGTGATGATTCTTACATTGGCTTAGTTTCATACAGTTCAACAGTCACTGTGGAGCTGCCAATTGAGCGGATGGATGCTAAGCAGCGTGGTTACTTTACCGGAGCTGTTAAAAACTTGACAGCTGATGGCGGAACAGCGACATATGACGGTGCATTAGTCGCCCTGAATATGATTCAGGAGCAGCTAGAGAAAACACCAGATGCCCGGCCGATTATCTTTGTCCTTTCTGATGGCGAAACGAATGAAGGCTATAGCTTTGACAAAGTAGCGCCTATCATCAAAGGCTTAGGTGTAACAGTAAATACGATTGGCTACAATGCCCAGCTGGATGAACTAAAAAAACTGTCCAGCATCAATGAAAGTGCAACGATTAATGCGGACAGCGATGACGTTGTCTATCAGCTGAAGCAGCTGTTTAATGCAGAGCTGTAATTAGCAAGCAAGAATGAGGATGGGACAGAAGTGTTTATTTCCAAAGGTCTTGCTCCTGCGGTTACTCGTCGCAGTTAAGTGCTTTGCGAGTGCTCCTGCGGTTACTCGTCGCAGTTTAATGTTGGTATGTGCTACTGCTCCCGCCGTTTATTCGGATTCCACGTGAGTAAGATATAACTCAATGAGTTATGTCCCACTCAATTTAATCAAGAAAAAAGGAGAGCCTGAGATCTGACAGATCTTGAGGCTCTCTGACTCTATCTAAATTCTGTTCAATTAATGAACGATAGTCTATACTGCGTAAGAACAAACTACAACGTGCATTAAAAAAATGATAGTGGCTGTATGTATAGAAATATAAACACTAAATAAAAGGAGATATGTCTAGATGGAAAAAACACCCAAATATATGCCAGAGTTGTCCTCCGAGCTGAGACAAAGCATTATTAAAATGCCGAAAGCAATTCGAGAAGCGAGCGGCATCAGCATTTATGGAAAGCGGATAAAAAGTATTATCTACACGATGGATGTAGCGGTTATTGCGAACAATGACGCTGATGCAATTTTAGCAGTCTATCCATGGACACCGAATACTCGGATTTTATCTGCTATTTCTCAAGTAGCTCAGGCACCAATCTTTGCCGGAATCGGCGGCGGCTTAACCTCTGGAAACCGTTCATCTCGTTTAGGTACTTTCGCAGAAGAGCACGGGGCTTACGGCGTGGTGCTGAACGGTCCTACAAATATTGAAACAATTATGACTGTGAATGAAGCTGTGGATATTCCCATCATGTATACAGTGGTCAACGATAAGCGGGATTTAAGCAAGCTGATTGAAGCTGGCGTGGATATTTTTAACGTAGCAGGAGGGAAAGATACGGTGAAGCTGGTAAAATGGATTAGAGCACAGTATCCGGAATTTCCAATTATCGCTTCTGGCGGCAAAACAGATGAACAGATTCTTGAAACTATTGAAGCTGGAGCGAATGCAATCACTTACACAACCTATGGTAAGACAGAGACCTACTTCCAGGAAAAAATGGAGCAGTATCGGGAACAATCGGTTGATGATACGATGGAAGCTTAAAGTGTATCGAATTGAAGGAAATAAAATAACAGAGGGCGGGATGTAGATAAATCCCGCTCTCTGTTTTTATTAGAAGCTGAGTGTTATTTTACTTTGTAAAGCACTAGTTGGGAGCAGTTAACCTTGATTTAGCAGCTGCTGGAGCTTTGATTTCCAAAGCTTTAAGCCTCATCTCTGTTGTTATAGTCAGTCAATGTTCTTAGTACAGGCAAGCTTAAAAAATACAATGATTTGATTTACAGCGTGCCCAGAACATATTGGAATTCGTTGAAGGCAGCTTCGTCGATACCGCCGTTCATTTGGAACAGCACGAGCTTTTCTTCGTTTACAGCTGTCCAGGATTTGAATTTAGGATCTTCGGCAGACAAGTCATCATAGAATTTTTTGACCTCCTGCAAATCAGCTAGGTTTGTGTAAACAGTTACACGGCCATTTAAATAGGAAGCGGTATATTCTGAATAGTAGACACCAAATATAACGCCCGTAGCCGCTTTCATTGGAGCCAGACCATAATCCTCCTGTGTCATATCCCGTTCTTCATACACAGCCAGTCCGGCGTCTTTAAATTTTTGAACAACCTCTTGTGCAGTGATGCTGGCTTGGGCTGGTGCTTCATTGGAAGCAATAGTAGTGCTGCTGGTGGTTTCCGAACTACTTGTTGCCGTCGTTTTTTTGTCCGGAGTGCTGCAGGACATCAGCAGGAAGCAACAGATACCCAATAAACTCAAAGTGACTCCTTTTTTCATATAGTTCTCTCCCTTATGTACGAAATACATTTTAACGTCTATTCTGTTTTCATTCTACCATTTTTTCAAAGTGTAAATCTATAAGATTATTAAAATATGCATGTAATTTTTTTAGAACCTGAAAAAGTTCTTCTGATTTGATTTAATTGAGTCTGACGACTAAAATTTAACTATAAACTATGTTTTTTTATGAGGAAACTACATAGAGTTAATACAGAAAAGAAAGGATGTTGGATTGTTATGAAAATAGCTGTACTTGGCGGAAATGGAAAAGCAGGTTCACTGATTATTCAGGAAGCAGAAAAAAGAGGATTTCAGACAACAGCAATTGTCAGAGACAAAAGTAAAGTTGGAGCGAATCAACAGGTGATTGAAAAAGACGTGTATTCATTGACGAGAGAAGATGTTAAGGACTTTGATGTATTAGTCTGTGCGCTAGGATTTTGGGGAAATGTTGAAGAATTTTCTATATCAATGAAACATTTGATTGGTCTCTTAGCAGGTCTTCCAACTCGTCTGCTAGTTGTTGGGGGTGCGGGTAGTCTCTATCTAAATGCAGATAGAAGTCAGCAGCTCAAAGATACCCTGCCTGATGAATATAAGGCGGTTCCGATAGCCATGGGTGAAAGTCTGCAGCTGCTAAAAGAATCTAAGGGAGTAAATTGGACCTATATTAGCCCTGCTCAAAACTTTGATGCAAAAGGAGATCGGACAGGTAAGTATTTTGCCGCAGGTGATACTTTGACAAAAAATGCAGAAGGAAAAAGCTATATCAGCTATGCCGACTATGCATTAGCGATGGTAGACGAAATTGAAAATAAGAATTATCCAAACCAGCAAATGAGTGTCTATTCTTAACTGGTCAATACAGAAAATTGATATAAGTTATAACCATTTTCAAATTGGACATTCCTTAAATTAATAAAAATCTCAGAGCTTTCCTGTAAAAAATGGTCTGTGGTAAAATGAATGAAAGAAATTTTACGTAGATTAATTGAGAAGAGGAAAAGTATGAAATCAGAAATTATTGCCGTAGGAACAGAGCTGCTGCTCGGTCAAGTAGTGAATACAAATGCAACCTTTCTTTCCGAAGAATTCGCCAGTCTCGGCGTTGAGGTATACTACCATACTGTTGTTGGAGACAACTTTCAGCGGCTGACTGATTTGCTGCAGGAAGCAGAAAAGAGAAGTGATTTGATTGTTTTATGCGGCGGTCTGGGACCAACCGAAGATGATTTGACGAAACAAGCAGTCGCAGAGCATCTTCATCGGGATCTTATTATAGATGAAGCGGGTGCTGAAAGGGTTCAGGAATTTTTCACGTTTTCTAAACGGCCGATGACCGAAAACAATATGCAGCAGGCGCTGACTATTGAGGGAGGAATAAGTATCCCAAACCCCACCGGGTTGGCTATCGGTACACTAATATCAAAGGCTGATACTAGTTATCTGCTGCTGCCGGGACCCCCGAGTGAGCTGAAGCCGATGTTTTTTCAGCATGTCCGTCCGTTAATCAAAGAGCTGTTTCCAGCAGCTGAGCAGCTGGTGTCTAAAGTTCTTCGTTTCTATGGAATTGGTGAATCTCAGCTAGTGACTGATTTAAAGGATTTGATTGATAGTCAGACGAACCCCACTGTGGCTCCTTATGCGAAGCCTAATGAGGTGACACTGCGTCTAACTGCTAAAGTGGCTTCTGAAGAACAGGGAGAAAAGCTGCTGTTTGAGATGGAACAGCGGATTATGGCAGTTGTAGGAGAGTATTTCTATGGTTATGGAGATGATAACTCGTTAGAAGCGACTACGGTGAAGCTGTTGACTGAGCGAGGCAAGACTATCACTGCCGCAGAAAGCCTGACGGCTGGGCTTTTTCAAAGTATGATTGGTAGTGTACAAGGGGCCTCGAAGGTTTTAAAAGGCGGCTTTGTAACATATTCGGAAGAAATGAAAGAAACTTTACTGGGGATTCCAGAAGCACTTATAAAAGAACATGGTGTGGTTAGCGAAGCCTGTGCAGCAGCAATGGCTGAGCAAGCGAGAAAGCTGACAGATACCGATTATGCAGTTGCTTTTACTGGCGTTGCTGGTCCTGATTCGCTGGAAAGACATCCTCCAGGCACTGTCTGGATAGGGATTGCTGAGCGGGGAGGAAAGACTACAGCAGAAAAATTCCATTTCACTAGAGACCGTCAATACATTCGATATAGCTCGGCGATGAAAGGGCTGGACCTAATTCGCCGAGCAATTCTAAAGAAAAAATAAAATGCGAATGTTTGTTCGCTTTCTTCTTGATTTTTACGAACAAAAAAGTTAATATAGAATTATCGGAAATAAACTATGTTTAATATATAAGGAGGATTATCAATTGGCTGATGATCGTAAAGTAGCACTAGATGCTGCATTGAAAAAAATAGAAAAGAACTTTGGTAAAGGCTCCATCATGAAACTGGGGGAAAAGATTGATCAGCAGGTATCAACAATTCCGAGCGGATCTTTGGCGCTGGATGTTGCTTTAGGAGTCGGCGGTTATCCTCGCGGAAGAATTATCGAAGTCTATGGTCCTGAAAGTTCTGGTAAAACAACAGTAGCGCTGCATGCTATCGCTGAAGTACAGAAACAAGGTGGAACAGCAGCTTTTATTGATGCCGAGCACGCACTTGATCCTCAATATGCTCAGAAGCTGGGTGTAAATATTGACGAATTGCTGCTGTCTCAGCCGGATACAGGTGAACAGGGACTGGAAATTGCAGATGCACTGGTATCCAGTGGAGCGATTGATATTGTGGTTATTGACTCTGTAGCAGCATTAGTACCTCGTGCGGAAATCGATGGAGAAATGGGTGCGAGTCACGTCGGGCTACAGGCTCGTCTGATGTCTCAAGCACTACGTAAATTGTCTGGTTCAATCAACAAGACAAAAACAATCGCTATTTTCATCAATCAGATTCGTGAAAAAGTGGGTGTAATGTTTGGTAATCCCGAAACAACACCTGGCGGACGTGCCCTGAAATTTTATGCCACTGTCAGATTAGAAGTGCGCCGTGCAGAGCAGTTGAAGCAGGGAACAGATATCATCGGTAACCGTACGAAAATCAAAGTTGTTAAGAATAAAGTTGCACCGCCTTTTAAAGTAGCAGAGGTGGACGTAATGTACGGTCTAGGTATTTCTCAGGAAGGTGAGCTTCTGGATATGGCTGTTGAGAAGGATTTGGTAGAAAAAAGCGGTGCCTGGTACAGCTACAATGGCGAAAGAATTGGTCAGGGACGGGAAAATGTGAAGGTCTACATGACGGAACATCCTGAAATGATTGAGGAGCTTTCTACTAAAGTTCGGGCAGCATATGGAATCGGTGATGGTTCTATCGTTGTTGAAGAAGGCCAGGAAGAACTGCCTTTGGATGAAGAATAATATAAATCATAAATTAACAGGTAAGTTTGCTTTTTTAGAGCACTTACCTGTTTTTTGATTTTTAAGATAGCTATAGAATTGGTGCAGCCTACAGCAGCACATTTGCTTTTGAGAATTATTTATCTGAAGGCATGGCTTTCAGATAACAATCATTTTGTGCTTCTCTTTATGAAGCCTTCCTTCCGAGAGCGAGCCGAAATGAACAATCATAAAATAACTGTAAGTGAAATTTTAAAAAATAGAAGTCAGACGATTGAAAATGAATGTCCAGTCTTTTGTTCACAGCTTTCAGACTGTCTGGCAGAGCGGTGTGATAATGGTTATTTTAAGTTGACACACTGAGGGACAAACATTAGAATAAAGTTGTGTGTATTTGTATGCACACAGTAGAAATATTGATAATGACATTAGTTTGTCAATAAACTACATGAATAGTTGAAATGAATAATAAGATAGTATGGAGGTGGAAACAATGGGTTTAGTCATTCCACTCGCTATCGTCGCATTAATTGTCGGTCTTGGAGTTGGGTTTTTTATTGCAAAATCTCGTCACGAAAAAGCAGTAGATGGTGCTAAAAACACTGTCGCTGGCATTATTGAAGATGGCCGTAAAGAAGCAGAGACTTTGAAAAAAGAGGCTTTGCTTGAAGCAAAAGAAGAAAATCAGAAGTATCGGTCAGAAATTGAAGGTGAGTTGAAGGAAAGCAAGTTAGAGTTAAAGACACAGGAAAATCGTCTGCTTCAAAGAGAACAGACATTGGATCGTAAAGATGATACTCTTGAAAAACGTGAAAACTCACTGGAAGAAAAAGAAATGAAGCTAGGTGCTAGACAGCAATTAATTGATGAGCGGGAAAAAGAAGTAGAACAACTGGTGGAAAAACAACATCAGGAAATTGAACGTATTGCTTCTTTGTCTAAAGACGAAGCAAAAAATATCATCATGGAGTCAACAGAACAAGAGTTAAGTCATGAGCTGGCTGTGCTGGTTAAAGAATCAGAACAGCGTGCAAAA
Organism: Enterococcus sp. LJL128; assembly: GCF_056924295.1. Classification (NCBI taxonomy): domain Bacteria; kingdom Bacillati; phylum Bacillota; class Bacilli; order Lactobacillales; family Enterococcaceae; genus Enterococcus; species Enterococcus sp. LJL128. Next base: position 41,148 of record NZ_JBXPBP010000005.1, read on the forward strand.
GAAGAAGCAGATCGTAAAGCTAAAAATCTACTGTCATTAGCCATTCAGCGTTGTGCAGCCGATTCAATCTCAGAAACAACTGTTTCTGTTGTGAGCCTGCCGAACGATGAAATGAAGGGTCGGATTATCGGTCGTGAGGGTCGGAATATTCGAACGCTGGAAACACTGACTGGTATTGATTTAATTATCGATGATACGCCGGAAGCAGTTGTACTTTCAGGGTTTGATCCTATCAGAAGAGAAATCGCCCGGATGACACTTGAACGCTTAATTCAGGATGGCCGGATTCATCCAGCCAGAATTGAAGAGACTGTTGAAAAATCCCGGAAAGAAATGGATGAACGGATTCGCGAGTATGGCGAGCAGGCTGCTTTTGAAGTTGGCGCACATACACTTCATCCTGATTTAATTAAGATTTTGGGACGTTTACGTTTCCGTACCAGCTATGGTCAAAATGTATTGAACCACTCAATTGAAGTTGCGAAGCTGACTGGTGTTCTGGCAGCAGAGCTAGGTGAGGATGTACAATTAGCGAAACGTGCCGGACTGATGCATGACATCGGAAAAGCATTAGACCATGAAATTGAAGGTTCTCACGTGGAAATTGGCGCTGAACTGGCTGCTAAATATAAAGAGAATTCAGTCGTAATAAATGCGATTGCGTCTCACCACGGCGATATCGAAGCAACTTCAGTTATTTCTGTATTAGTTGCAGCAGCGGATGCTCTATCAGCAGCAAGACCTGGGGCACGCAGCGAGTCATTGGAAAACTATATTCGCAGATTGGAAAATCTGGAAAATATTTCTAATAGCTTCACTGGTGTTGAATCTAGTTTTGCCGTGCAGGCCGGACGTGAAGTTCGCGTTATGGTTAAGCCGGAAGAAATTTCCGATTTAGAAGCTGTTCGTCTGGTTCGAGATATTCGTAAGAAAATCGAAGATGAACTGGATTATCCAGGACATATCAAAGTCACTGTCGTTCGGGAAACCCGTGCAGTTGACTACGCAAAATAGTTAAGTAAAGCTGAGATAGTGACTGTCTCAGCTTTTTTTGTACCTTTTTTTGAGCGGTTTGCTAAAGTGATTCATGTCCTACTCACGTGGAATCCGAATAAACGGTGGGAGCAGTAGCACATACCAGCATTGAACTGCGACGAGTAACCGCAGGAGCAAAACCTTCAGAAATAAACCAAAATTCACAAAAATTTGAGAAACATCAGGTAGGAATCAGTCAACATCGATTGGCTCACATTTGTGTTTCTTGGTATTTCCGTGAATTTCTTCTTATTACTGAGAAACACAGTGAGGAACGAGCTGATGTTAAGCAGTACCTATTTGGTTCTCGAGACTAAACACTTCTGTTCCATCCTAAGCTGTTTTGCACTGTATATAGTTTTTTTCATCGTAAGCTCATCTAAATTTTACTGGTTGCTTAATTTTTCATAAGGGTATATCATTGCGGGAGGAAAGTATTTTTGATATATTCATACTAGATTTAATTTTATGTAGGAGGTTTTCTAATGGGGATCAAAAGAAAAACAACTTTAGGGTTTGTTGCAGCGACATGTGCATTAACACTAGCTGCTTGCGGAACTACTGGCGGAGGAACATCTGACAGCGATAGCGGTTCAGGTGGAACAGCTAGTGGTGAACAGGTATTTAGATATGTTGAAAGACAGGAAATTCCAAGTGCAGATCCGTCTTTGGCAACTGATGAGGTGAGTTTCATTGCCTTGAATAACGTGTATGAAGGGATTTATCGACTAGATAAAGATAATCATCCACAGCCAGCTGGTGCTGCAGAAATGGCAGAATTAAGCGAAGATGGTTTGACGTACAAAATCAAACTTAGAGAAGATGCAGTGTGGAGCGACGGCGAACCAGTTACAGCGAAAGATTATGTCTATGCATGGCAGAGAACTGTAGAACCTGAAACAGCTTCAGAATATGCATATATGTTTGGACCTGTAAAAAATGCAGAAAAAATTACAGCTGGAGAAATGGATAAAGAAGAGCTGGGAATTAAAGCTGTAAGTGACTACGAGTTGGAGATCACATTAGAAAAAGCAACGCCTTACTTTGATTATCTGCTGGCATTTCCTTCATTCCTGCCGCAACGTCAGGATATCGTAGAGAAATACGGCAAAGATTATACAACAGCAAGTGATAAGTCTGTCTACAATGGTCCATTCACTTTAACTGATTTTGACGGTCCTGGTACAGATACAAACTGGTCATTTACAAAAAATGACACATACTGGGATAAAGATACAGTGAAATTGGATAAAGTAGTTATCGATGTTGTAAAAGAAGCACCAACATCATTGAACCTGTATCAAGATGGTCAAGCAGACGATGTGCCATTGTCTGGTGAGCTGGCTATGCAGATGAAGGATGATCCGGACTACATGATTCTTGAAGCGGCTTCTACCTTCTATTTAGAAATGAATCAGCGTGATAAAGATTCTGTGTACAACAATGTCAATTTACGTAAAGCTTTTGCTTATGCAATCGATCGTGAATCTCTGGTAACTCAAATTTTAGCAAATGGTTCTACTTCTGCTGAAGGTCTAGTTCCAAAAGGTTTGACGAATAATCCAGATACAAACGAAGATTTTGCTGAAGAAGCAGGAAATCCAATTGTTTACGATGTAGATAAAGCAAAAGAATACTGGGAAAAAGCGAAGAAAGAATTGGGAATTGATTCATTGGATATGGACTTTCTAGTTGATGATTCAGATGGCGGTAAGAAGCTAGGTGAATATCTGCAGGGCTCTCTTGGCGAAACCCTGGAAGGCTTGAAGGTAACAGTTAGTCCAGTACCGTTCTCTGTACGTCTGGACCGTACTGAAAAAGGTGATTTTGAAGTGGCACTTGGTGCATGGGGAGCGGATTATGCGGACCCAAGCAGCTTCCTTGATTTATTTGTAACAGGAAACTCTTACAACCGCGGACGTTATTCAAACACTAAATACGATGAACTAATTAAGAGTGCTTCAACAACAAATGCTAATAATCCTGCTGCACGCTGGAAAGATTTATTGGATGCAGAAAAATTAATCATGGACGACATGGGTATTGTACCAATCTATCAAAAAGCAGAAGCGCACTTACGTACGCCAAAAGCGAAGGATATCTTCTATCACTCTACTGGTGCAAAATATGACTTCAAATGGGCATATATGGAAGACTAATCAGCCTCATCCAATACTATCTAATGGAGGAGCCTGTATAGACTTTTAAGGACACTATTAATAAGAGAGGAGAACAACACTCGTTGTTCTCCTCTCTTTTTTCAGTTGGCAGAGCTTTTCATTCACTGGGAAAACTACTATAATGAATCAATAAGAATAAAAGAGAAGAGGAAGAATATTTGCGTATACTATTTATTGGAGATGTTGTAGGTTCACTTGGAAGAGAGACCATAACAGATTATTTACCTAAGCTGAAAAAGAAGTATCAGCCGCAGGTGACAATCGCAAATGGGGAGAACGCTGCTGCTGGGCGGGGAATCACCGGGAAAATATATAAAAAATTTTTGCAGGACGGTGTAGATGTAGTAACACTGGGAAATCATACATGGGATAACCGGGATATCTTTGACTTTATCGGCGAAGCTAAGAAGATGATTCGGCCGGCGAATTTTCCGGAAGGAACGCCTGGAAAAGGGATTGTCTATGTGAAAGTGAACCAGCTTGAACTGGCAGTTATTAATCTACAGGCTCGTGCCTTTATGGCTGATTTGGATGACCCCTTTCGCAAAGCGGAGGAATTGATTGAAGAGGCCAGAAAACGAACACCCTTAATTTTTGTTGATTTTCATGGAGAAACAACAAGTGAAAAGCAGGCAATGGGTTGGTTCTTAGATGGGAAGGTCAGCGCAGTTGTTGGTACACATACTCATGTACAGACGAATGATGCCCGTATTTTACCAAAGGGAACGGCGTACCTGACAGATGTTGGGATGACTGGTCCTTATGATGGTATATTAGGGATGAAGCGGGAGCCAATCATTGAGAAGTTTTGGACAGCACTGCCTAAGCGCTTTGAAGTGGTCGAAAGCGGACGAACTATTTTATCCGCTTGCTATATTGAATTTGATGATCAAACGGGTCAGGCTAAGGATATCCAGCTGATTCAGATTAGTGAAGACCGTCCATTTCATGAATAACAGCGGCTGGTGGTTAAAGATATGAGAGCAAAAGCTGGAAAGAGCGGGGATAGAGATGATGCCTCGCTCATTCCTGTTTCCGGTGAAAAAGCTGCAGGGCTGAAGACTGCTTGCTTAGTCAAGCTACTCCGCTTTTTGAGTGCCGGTTCAAAAAGCTTGGCTAGAACAGAATGATGTGAGCGCTGCAAACTGTCTATGGTGGGAAAAATAACCAAAAGTAGTTTTTAGCTGTCGGAATTGACGTTTGGCAAAATTTCAGAATGTGTTAAAATAAACATACATATTTTTACAAAATTAAATGAGTGAAGGTGTGAAACATGGAGCAGCCTATTGGAGACAAAAACATAGATGCAGAGCTGACGAAGCTATTGGAGCTGCTGGAGGAAAATGAGACAATTCAAGCATATAAGCGGATTGAACAGAGAGTAAAGGACAACGAAAAGCTGACAGAGCTTGTAGAGAATATAAAAGCTGCCCAGAAAGATGCTGTTCAGTTTGCTCATTACGGCAAACCGGCTGCTGAGCAGGAAGCATTGAAGCGGGCGGATGAATTGACAGCTGAATTTGATAATCATCCTCTGGTTGTTGCCTATAGAGAACAGTTAAAGGAAGCAAATGACCTTTTGCAGCATATTACGGCAATGATTCAGCGAGGCGTCAATGATCAATTAGAGAAGGAAGGGCTATAAATTGCCGCAAAAAACCAGACACACCCCTATGATGGAGCAATATTTGACAATAAAAGGGCAGTATCCTGATGCCTTTCTTTTTTACCGTCTAGGCGATTTTTATGAGATGTTTTATGAAGATGCAGAAAAAGCAGCACAGCTTTTAGAGCTGACGCTGACAAGTAGAAATAGAAATGCTGATGATCCAATACCAATGTGCGGTGTTCCGCACCATGCAGCACAAGGTTATATTGACACACTGGTTGAAATGGGCTACAAAGTTGCTATCTGTGAGCAAGTGGAAGACCCTAAAACAACACAGGGCATGGTTAAACGGGAAGTAGTTCAGCTCGTTACTCCTGGAACTGTAATGGACAGTAAAGGCTTGGAGGCTAAAGACAATAACTACCTGACAGCCCTGGTAGCAGCTGACGGAGCATATGGTCTGGCTTATGTGGACTTAACAACCGGAGAGCTGAAAAGCACCCTGTTGACTGGAGAAGAAAATGTTGTTAATGAAGCTGCGGCTCTACAAACAAAAGAAGTAGTTTTAGGCAGCGAGATACCAGAAAGCTTGTCTCATGTGCTGCAGGAAAGGCTGACGATTGTTTTTTCAGAACAATTGGAAACGCAGGAAAATGCAGAGTTTAGTTTTTTAACCAGCACATTATCTCAACCGCTGGAAATCGAAGTGACGCAAAAGCTGCTGACCTATCTTGCGGTAACGCAAAAACGCAGTCTAGATCATATTCAACAAGCAGTGGAATACCAGCCAAATCATTTTTTAAAAATGGATTATTATTCAAAATTTAACTTGGAGCTTACCCGCTCTATTCGTTCTGGTAAGAAGCAGGGAACACTGCTGTGGCTGCTGGATGAAACTAAAACGGCGATGGGCGGCCGTCTTCTGAAGCAGTGGCTGGATCGTCCGCTAATACAAGAAAAACAAATTTTTCGTCGGCAGGAGATGGTTCAATCCTTACTCAATGCTTATTTTGAGCGTGTTGATTTGCAAGCAGCGCTGACGAAGGTTTATGACCTGGAACGTCTTGCCGGCCGGGTGGCTTTTGGAAGCATCAATGGACGGGACTTGATTCAGCTGAAAACCTCTCTTGAGCAAGTACCAATGATTCGGGAGCTGATTGTCGGAATTAATCAGGGCGAATGGAATGAGCTTTTAGTTGAGCTGAATCCGATAGAGGATCTTGTTGATTTAATCGGTCAGGCGATTAGAGAGGACGCCCCTCTACAGATTACAGAAGGAAATGTCATTCGAGATGGCTACCATGAAAAGCTGGATGAATATCGGGATGCCATGCGTCATGGCAAGCAGTGGCTGGCAGAGCTTGAGGCTAAAGAACGTCAAGAAACGGGCATCAAAACATTGAAGGTAGGCTTTAATCGGGTATTCGGCTACTATATCGAAGTAACAAAGGCCAATCTGGTTAATCTGGAAGAAGGCAAATACGAACGTAAACAGACATTGGCAAATGCGGAACGCTTCATCACGCCTGAATTGAAGGAGATGGAGAAGCTGATTTTAGAAGCAGAAGAAAAATCTGTTGATTTGGAGTATCAGCTGTTTTTAGAAGTTCGGGAAGAAGTGAAGAAGAGCATCGACCGTCTGCAGCGATTGGCGAAATCACTGAGTACAGTGGATGTTTTACAGGCATTTGCGGTAGTCAGCGAACGCTATCAATACGTTCGGCCAGTACTGCGGTCTGGAAACGGCAGCTTATATATTAAGGATGGCCGCCACCCCGTTGTAGAAAAAGTGCTGGGACATCAGGAGTATATCCCCAATAGCATCAGCTTTGCTCAGGATGACTTGCTGCTGCTGATTACCGGACCCAACATGTCTGGTAAAAGTACCTATATGCGTCAGTTGGCGTTAACCGTAGTTATGGCTCAAATCGGCTGTTTTATTCCAGCCGAGTCGGCTGAACTGCCGATTTTTGATCAAATATTCACTCGAATTGGTGCCTCAGATGATTTGATTGCTGGTCAGAGTACCTTTATGGTAGAAATGATGGAAGCTAATCAGGCATTGAGACATGCAACGCCCAACAGCTTGATTCTATTTGATGAGCTTGGACGGGGAACTGCCACATATGATGGTATGGCATTGGCACAGGCGATTATTGAGTATATTCATAAAAAAGTTAAAGCAAAAACCTTATTTTCAACCCATTACCATGAGTTGACTGTGCTGGATGAATCACTAAGCAGCTTAAAAAACATTCACGTTGGTGCGGTTGAAAAAGATGGCGACGTAGTCTTTCTCCATAAGATGATGGAAGGACCAGCAGATAAAAGCTATGGTATTCATGTTGCAAAAATAGCCGGCATGCCTCTTGATTTACTGGAACGGGCAGCAGCTATTCTTTCCTCCTTAGAATCACAGGAAACTGCGGCCATTCCACTAGCAGAAAGTCCAGCTGTAATTGAGGAAGAGAGCGAACAGCTTTCCTTGTTCAAGGAAGTGTCAACAGACGAACTCAGTGTAATCGATCGATTGAAGAAGCTGAACCTGTTGGAGATGACGCCGATGGATGCGTTGAATACACTGTACGAATTGCAAAAAAGAATTTGATTCACTCCATAAAAGAGAGGAGTCCAAGCCATGGGAAAGATTAAAGAATTATCAGAGCAGCTTGCCAACCAGATTGCTGCCGGGGAAGTAGTTGAGCGCCCGGCTTCAGTTGTGAAGGAACTTATTGAAAATGCAATAGATGCGGGAAGTACACAGATTGATATCTTTATTGAAGAAGCCGGGTTGAAAAAAATTCAAGTGATTGATAATGGCGACGGCATCGCTCAGGATGATGTTTTGAATGCCTTCAAACGGCATGCGACAAGTAAGATTCATACGCGTGATGATTTATTCCGGATAAGAAGTCTTGGCTTCCGCGGCGAGGCTCTGCCCAGTATCGCTTCAGTATCTGAAATGACGATTGAAACAGCCGTAGCTGACCAGTCTGAAGGCAGTTTTGCCCGATTAACTGGTGGTAAAGTAGCGGAAAATAAACCAGGAGCTCTACGTAAAGGAACAAAAATTACCGTAGAAAATCTCTTTTTCAATACACCGGCCCGTTTGAAGTATGTAAAAACCATTCAGACTGAGTTGGCAACCATTGGCGATATTGTCAATCGGCTGGCCTTGAGTCATCCGGCTATAGCTTTTCGGCTGGTACACGATGGCAATAAGATGATGAGCACCGCCGGCACTGGAGATTTAAAACAGACGATTGCCGGAATTTACGGGATAAGTACAGCGAAAAAGATGCTGGAAATTCGTGGACAGGATTTAGATTTCGAGCTTTACGGTTTTGTTTCACTGCCGGAAGTAACTAGAGCCAGTAGAAATTATCTTTCGACGATTATCAACGGCCGATATATCAAAAATTTTATGTTAAATAAAGCAGTTATTAATGGCTATGGCTCTAAGCTGATGGTAGGCCGTTTTCCAATTGCCGTTTTGGAAATCACTATGGATCCGCTATTAGTGGATGTGAATGTTCATCCGACAAAGCAGGAAGTACGTTTGAGTAAAGAAAAAGAGCTGATGACGCTTATTAGTCAGGCGATTGAAGAAGCGTTAAGCCAGGAACAGCTGATTCCAAATGCCGCTGCAAATCTTAAATTCAAGACAAAAGTCGAGAATCAAAAAAAGGTTGAACAGCTGGAAATTCCTTTGACTGAAGACCAGTCAGGTGAAATGAGGCAGACGGAGGAAGTGCGTAAACCAGGCAGCCTCAGCTTTGATTCGACAAGCGGCCGTTTCTTTGTAGAGGACAAAAAACAGCAGAATGAACGTGAACAGGAAGCTGAAGAACCAGCGCAACAGCTGAGTAATACAGCGGATCCGGTAACGACGGGTACTATCAATGAAGACCTTTCAAATAATTATAAGACCAAACCGACATTCGTAAAAGGCTCTGTCGAAAGCATGGCTGAGTATCAGGTGCAGCAGGATACTCCTGAAGAAGTGGAGCAGTCGGTCGAGACTGTTGTCGAGGAAGAGCTTCAACGGGAACACCCGGATTTTGATGTTTCGAACAAAGACCAAATAAAAGAATTAAACCGAACGGTGGATCGGCTGGAGCAGGAACGAAAGACCGAGCGCTTTCCGGAATTGGAATATTTTGGACAAATGCACGGTACGTATCTTTTTGCGCAAAGCAAAAATGGCTTGTATATCGTTGATCAGCATGCGGCGCAGGAGCGGATTAAGTATGAATATTTCCGTGAAAAGATTGGTGAAGTAAGCAGTGATTTGCAGGAACTGCTGGTACCGATTGTTCTGGACTATCCGAACAGCGATGCAATAAAGATCAATGAACAGAAAGAAAAGCTGGAAAGTGTGGGCATCTATCTGGAAGGCTTCGGTCAAAACAGCTTTATTATTAGAGCACATCCAACCTGGTATCCATCTGGGGAAGAAGAAGCGATTATTCGGGAAATGATTGACATGCTTTTAATCACCGGTCAGGTCAGTGTGAAGAAATTTAGAGAAGCGACAGCGATTATGATGAGCTGTAAACGTTCAATTAAAGCAAATCATTACCTGAATGAGCAGCAGGCTCGGATATTATTGGCTGATTTAGCTACTTGCGCGAATCCGTTTAATTGTCCTCATGGACGTCCGGTGCTGATTCACTTTACAAATTCTGATATGGAAAAAATGTTTAAACGTATTCAAGATCCCCACTAAAGAAAATGAAAGAGGCAGGAAAATGAAAGTTATTTTAGCTTCACAATCGCCACGAAGACAGCAGCTGCTAAAGCGTCTGCTTCCAAACTTTGAAGTCGAAGCGGCTGCCATCAATGAAGCAGTGCCGCCAAATATGCTGCCGGAGAACTATGTTCAAAAGATGGCGATGGATAAAGCTCAGTGTATTTTTAAAAAGCATCCAGAAGCTAAAGTGATTGGCTGTGATACGATTGTGGCAGTAGAGAATGAAATTATTGGTAAACCAACGTCACGTGAGCACGCTTTCGAAATCTTAAAAAAGTTGAGTGGTCAAACCCATCAGGTATACACAGCAGTTGTTGTGATGGAAGAGGGCAAAACCGTTTCAATGCTTGTTCCAGCAGATGTAACCTTTTATCAGTTAACAGATGAAGAGATTAATCAGTATCTGGACAGTGGAGAATACATGGATAAAGCCGGAGCCTATGGCATACAGGAGCAGGGTGCTCTTTTTGTGAAGGAAATAAAAGGCGATTACTATACCATTATGGGCTTACCGATTGCCAGCTTATCCCGACTGTTGGCTGGCGATTATGAACAATTATAGAGGTGAAAGAAAATGAAGTGCTCTGAAACAAGGTCTGTACAGACTCATATTATTACCTTTCCATACTTGAATTATCATAAAACATTATTCGGCGGACAGCTGATGGCATGGCTAGATGAAACAGCCGGTATCTCTGCAATGCGTTTGTCCAGAGAACCTATTGTCACAGCTTCAGTAGATCATTTAGATTTTTTGGCGCCCTTGAAGGCTGGTCATTCCGCTTGTATCGAAGCTTTTGTTTCAGGAACCGGTAAGCGTTCGATGGAGGTCTTTGCGAAAGTAATCGGTGAAGATTTAGGTACGGGAGAGCGGTATTTAGCTGGAACGAGCTTTATGACTTTTGTAGTACCAAAGGGCAACGAGCTGCCGAAGATTGAACCGGTAACAAAAGAGGAGCAGTTTATTTGCAGCGGCTATGAAGGTCGTAAAGAGAATCGGCAGGAAAAACGTTCAGAAAGTCTTTCACTTGCTGCACATGTTGATCTGGACATGCCTTGGAAATAGTTTGACGTTTTTGAAGCAGCCGTGGCAGTAAAAAAAGGTAAGAGAACTACAGAGTAAAAACAAAGATTCAAATATTCAAATATAAGGGGGGAGTGGGAAGTGATTATTATCCTACTCCTTTTTAAAATGAGAAAACAACTGCGAGAGGAATATAGGCAGTTAAACAAGGTATAAGACGTCTTACTTCTGGTTTTTTTAAAGGAATGATACTATAAAAGAAATAAAGAAGGAGTGATTCGTTATGAAACCGTCAGAAAAAGAACTGAAAGAAAAATTAACGGATATGCAGTTTGCTGTCACTCAGGAGAATGCAACGGAACGTCCGTTCACAGGAGAGTATGATGATTTTTATCAGGACGGCATCTATGTTGATGTGGTGAGCGGCGAGCCATTGTTCAGTTCAAAGGATAAATATGATGCTGGCTGCGGCTGGCCGGCATTTACTCAGCCTATCCAAAAGCAGGACGTACAGGAAAAAGCCGATTTTTCTCACGGCATGCATCGGGTTGAGGTTCGAAGCAAAGAGGCTGACTCCCATCTGGGACATGTCTTTACAGATGGTCCGGCGGATCAAGGCGGGTTGAGATACTGTATCAATTCTGCAGCATTGAAATTTATTCCGGTAGCTGAACTGGAAAAAACAGGATATGGAGACTATCGAAAGCTGTTCGATTAAGACTGAGGATGCCATGACAGCTTACTCAAAAGTGAACCATAACTTGACAAAAAACCATTGAAAAGCACTGTTGCTTTCCAATGGTTTTTTATTGTAGCCTAATGGTTTTGGCGGTACTCCTTTGGCGAAATACCTTGCTTTTTCTTAAACAGAAAACTAAAGTAATTAGGGTCATTATAGCCAATTTCGAAGGCAATTTCAGATAGTTTCTGGTTCGTTTCTTTTAATAAGTTCTTAGCAAGACTAATTCGTTTATCGGTTAAATACTCAATAAAGGTTTTCCCTAAAGATTGCGAGAAGATGGTACTAAAATGAGCGGGGCTCAACGACAACTCGTCAGCAACCATGTTCAAAGAAATATCAGGGTCGGTATAATTCTCATTGATAAAGTTTATCGCATGTGTAATCACGCTGTGGTATTTTGACATGGACGGATGAATTTTAACTTCAATTAAGTAAGTAATCATTTTTCTAAGCAAGTCTTCATATTGCGCACTGTTGGAGGAAACATCAATCAAATTGGTCAGAGACTCTTGAAAGGGAAAATCCTCCGCAGCTGACTTCTGCTTCTTTTTCACCAAACCATTCAGCTCAGTCAGGATAAAGAATCGAATCATTCGTGTTCGTTCGTAATTTCCTTGTTCTTGTGCGAGCTTTTGAACCAAGCTTTCCATATTTGTTTCTGTCAACAGGAAAATTTCCTTGGCCAAATCCATTTTAAACGGATGGGTTGGAGATAATTCGCCTTCCTTCATATCGTCTTCATAGCTAATGATTTTTTCTGTTCGAAAATAACCATAGGTTCCCAGCATTTCCCGAGCTTTTTCAAAGGCTGAAGGAATTTCACTCAGTCGTTCCACAACCGGACCAATAGCTACTGCAATGTCATCCTGAGAATTCTGTTCCAGCTCGTGAATAAGGGTATGAGCTACCTGATAGCTTTTCTCCAGTACATCCTCTTTTTGGGAGTCAAATACCAGAAATTTGATAAAGCGTGAAGAAACACTGGAAAACAAAAGGTTTTCGTCTTCTTTAAATAGAAATTTCAAATATTCACTGAAATGAGTATAGTCTTCAAAAGCACTGTTAAACTGATTTGTTGCAAGAAGCACCGTGAACTTTTTACCAATAATCGATCGCTGAAAGCTCTCGGCCTCTTTAATGGCAGTAGAAATTGCCAGCTCTCCTTTGAATAAGCCGTTGAGAAAATGGTTTTTTTTGATTTCCGTAATCAGGACATCTGAGTCAGATGCTGTTGCCGGCACCTGCTTTTGCTGTTCCAGAAGGCGAACGACTTTGGCAATCGTGTGTTCTAACTCTTTATTTTTTATTGGCTTCAGCAAATACTCATCTGCTTGCACCTGAATGGCGCCTTTGGCATATTCAAAATCATCAAAGCCGCTAATAAAGATAATTCTTGTCCAAGGGAGCAGCTTGCGGGCTTCCTTGGCAAAGGTTAGTCCGTCCATGAATGGCATTTTGATATCTGTCAAAATGATATCCGGCTGTAAATCCAAAATGGAAGCCAGTGCCATTTCTCCATCTCCTGCTTCACCAATAAAGGTAATTGGATAATGCTCGCTAAAACTCAACACCTGCTTTCGCAAGCTATCCCGAATTAAATGCTCGTCTTCTACAATAAACACCTTATACATTTTCCTGCCCCTCCTGCTGTTTAGGAACAGTCACAGTCACGATTGTTCCTTGTCGGTAGCGACTCTCAACGGTAATGCCGGCTTGTCTGCCATAATAAAGCAGCAGCCGCTTATTCACATTATACAATCCGTAACCCGTACTAAAATCAGAATCAATGCCCTTTGCCAGCTCCTCTTGAATTTCAAGCAGCCGTTCTGATGTGATACCCAGACCATTGTCGGTTACAGTAAAAATCAGGCTGTCTTCTGTTTCCTGTGCGGCGACCTGAATTAATCCCGCTCTACGGATGAACTTAATACCATGATAAACAGCATTTTCAATCAAAGGCTGCAAAATCATTTTTAAAATCTTGTATTCCTGCAGCTGATCGGGTACATCGATTTCAAAGTTAAGCATCTCACCGTAGCGGATTTTTAAAATTACTAGATAATCCTTGATATGCCTGATTTCTGTTGCCACACTAATCCAGTCCTTGCCTTTACTTAGGGATATCCGGAAAAAATCAGATAAAGCAAAGGTCATTTCCTTGGCTTCTTCATAGCGTTCCTGTTCAATCAGTGAGACGATTGCATCCAAGCTGTTATAAACAAAATGAGGGGTGATTTGAGCCTGTAGTACTCGAACTTCACTTTGGGCAAGATGATATTGCTTAAGAGCATTTTCCTCGAGTAGTTGTGTTAAGTCATCCGCCATCTTATTTAAGCTCTCTGTTAAGGTAGAGAATTCTGGTGTTTCAGGAAGTGCCAACCGGTAGCCCAGATGTCCTTTGGCCAGCTCGTTAGACATAGTGATGAGGTTGTTTAAAGGCTCTTGGACTCGTTCATTTAAAAAGCGGCGGTTTTTGCTGACAAAATAAATGATTCCGACAAGAATGAGCAGCTCGATTAGACTGAGAAAAACCAATGATTGGATTAGCTCGGTGTTTTTCTGACTCGCCAGATTAATCTCAATGCGGACAAATTCCTGTAGAATATCTGAAAGCAGCTGCGTGACAGATTCCACCTGAACCATAACCTCTTTGTTTTTTTCATAGGAGTTTTCCTTGGTCAGGTTATTAAGGATGTCTTCCTGATAGTTCTCCAGTGTATCAATTATTCTTAAACTAACCTCGAGAATACTGCGTTCGCCTTTGGTGCTGGTATTCTCCTGAATGTGGTAGATATCTTTGCGGAGCTCGTCAACGATGCTGTTTTTCTTATAATCATTTAGCTGAATTTGACCAGTCACCACATCCCACATCTCCTCTAAGACAGTGTCGTCGACCTTGGCGGCAATTTCATTCGCCTCCTGAATGTTAGTGACCGTGTTCTGATAAATGAAAATCTGTCTGGAATAAAGGATTACACTAACGAGTAGCGGAATGACTGCTAGTGCAAACATTAGCTTATTCGCCTGGGAAAATATTTGCTGGATGCTGAGAACCTTCTTCTTCATAAGCTGCTCCTTCAATAATTTCTAGTGGGAATCGTATCCAGATTGGATTCAGAAAAAACGGTTTCCGGCATATAAATTTCATGAGCTAGTTCATGACCGGAAAAGTAACGTTCAATGGCGTTAGCCACAAACCAGCCGGCATTCGGGTTGCATTCAACGACACAGTTGACATCGCCGGCCCGCAGCTTGCGAATCATATCCTCCTGTGCGTCAATCGTTACAATAATGATATCTTTACCTGGAACAACATCTGTTTTTGCCAAAGCCTCCAACGCACCATGGGTCATTTCATCGTTGTGGCTATAAAGGACATCAATTGAAGAAATATCATGTTCTTCAATATACTGCTCCATCTGTTCCTTTCCCTTCATTCGAATGTAGTCTCCAGATAAAGTATCCACAATCTTCATCCGTGAATCACGGGAAATGGTTTCTTGAAAACCTTCTGTTCGTAAAGTTGTCGGAGAAGTTTCCGGTAATCCGGATAGCTCAAGGATGTTAATCTCTTCTTTCTGACTGTCCGCAAAATGATTGGTGACATATAAGCCACCCCGATTTCCCTCAGCTTTAAAGCTTGGACCGATATGCGTGATATATAGGCTTTGGTCAGAAACGCTAATGTGACGGTCAACGACAATTACAGGGATGTCCGCCTGTTTAGCTTCCGTTAATATAAGCTCCCAGCCATCTTCCTGTAATGGGGTAAATACAATTAAATCTACTTTGTAGGCAATAAAAGTTCGAATATCCTGAATCTGCCGCTCTTGACTCATGTAGCCGTTGCGGTATAAAACCTGATTGTTTTTTTCAAGTTCGGTTTTGATGGAATCAGTATGTTTTTTGCGCCATCTGCTTTCCGTTCCTGATTGAGAAAAGCCGATTACCAGATTTTTTTCTTCCTCTATATCAGCAGCTGCTGTGCAGGAAGTTAAAAGAAACAGTAACGGAAAAATAAATAATACTATTTTCTTCATCGTTTTCACTCTTTCTATCAAGACATTCTTTGTTATCTCTATTCTACCAAAATATGATGACTAACAGGGGTTGCAGAACAGTAAACGAAAAAAAATCAAGAGAATCAAAAAAATTCCCAGAAAAAGACATTTGTGCAAAAAAGAACAAAAAGAATTTCTAGAAAACATGAAAAACATTTAATGTAAGCGGTATCTGAAACAGCTATACTTCGGAGTGTAAAGCAATTATAAAATTTGGAGGGATCAAGATGAAATCAGCTTTTAAGAAAGCAATGGCATTTGCTGCATTATTATTGGCAGGAAGCTTCGTGCTTACCGCCTGCAGCGGTTCGGCTTCCGGAGGCAGTGGAGATAAGGGGTACGTGGGGATTGCCATGCCGACAAAATCAGCAGAGCGCTGGATTGCGGACGGCAACAACATGGTGAAGGAATTAGAAAAGCTAGGATATAAAACAGATTTACAGTATGGGGAAGACAAGGTAGAAAACCAGGTCGCTCAAATTGAAAATATGATTACCAAAGGAATTGATACTCTGGTGATTGCCTCAATTGATGGCTCAGCATTGACGGATGTACTAGAAAAAGCAAGTAAAGAAGGCATCAAGGTAATTGCCTATGACCGACTGTTGATGAATTCAGAGCACGTTGATTATTATGCAACCTTTGATAACTTTGGTGTTGGGGTACTGCAGGCTTCTTATATTGAAGATAAGCTAGGTCTGAAGGATGGTGAAGGTCCTTACAATATTGAGCTGTTCGGCGGTTCTCCAGATGACAACAATGCCTTAATTAATTTTAATGGGGTAATGTCAGTTTTTCAGCCTTATCTAGACAGCGGTCAGCTAAAGGTACCTTCTGGTCAAACGAGCTTTAATCAAATTGCAACACTGCGTTGGGATGGTTCTACTGCACAAGCCCGGATGGATAATCTACTGAGTGCAAACTATACAGATAAAACATTAGACGCGGTGCTTTCTCCATATGATCCAATCAGTTTAGGGATTATTTCTTCTCTGAAAGGGGTCGGTTACGGATCTTCTGATAAACCACTGCCAACAATCACTGGGCAAGATGCAACAATTGCCGGGGTAAAATCGATTATTGCCGGCGAACAGACACAAACAATCTTTAAAGACACACGTATTTTAGCTAAAAATACGATTGAAATGATTGAAGCAATCAATAACGACAAAGAAGTGCCTGTAAACGATACAGAAACTTATGACAATGGTGTGAAGGTCGTTCCTACCTATCTGGCAAATCCGGTATCTGTTGATAAAGACAATTATAAAGTTGAGCTGATTGATACAGATTACTATACAGAGGCAGATCTGAAAGAATAGACAGGAGGCAGGAATCGAATCAGCTTCGATTCCTGCTTGTCTTTTCAAAAGCTGTGCTGTAGAAGACAGCCGGCAGACCGGTAAAAATCAAAAACCTGAAAGAGAGGATGAACGGTATGTCAGATTATATTCTGGAAATGAAGAATATTGTTAAAGAATTTTCCGGGGTAAGAGCCTTAGATAATGTAAACCTGAAAATCGAGCGGGGTGAAATCCATGCATTATGCGGTGAAAACGGAGCGGGTAAATCAACGCTAATGAATGTTTTAAGCGGATTATATCCTTATGGCAGTTATGACGGCGAGATTATCTATGATGGAGAAACGTGCAAATTTAAAGATTTGCGGGATAGTGAAAATAAAGGAATTGTTATTATTCATCAGGAATTAGCTCTAAGTCCCTATTTATCTATTAAGGAGAATATATTTTTAGGCAATGAACAAGCAAAGCACGGCATTATTGATTGGGATATAACAGAGAAAAAAACAGATAATTTATTGAAAACAGTAGGATTGAAAATTAATCCTAATATATTAGTTTCCCAGATTGGCGTAGGACATCAGCAGCTGGTGGAAATCGCTAAAGCATTTTCAAAATCTGTTCGGCTGTTGATTCTTGATGAGCCGACTGCAGCCCTAAATGAAGAAGAGAGTGCTAATTTGTTAGAACTTATCAAAGAATTTAAGGGTCAGGGAATTACCTCTATCATCATTTCCCACAAGCTGAATGAAATCGTAAATGTCGCCGATCGAATTACGATTCTGCGTGATGGTCAGACGATTGAAACACTGGAAAATGAAGCGATCACTGAAGAACGGATTATTCGAGGGATGGTTGGACGTGATTTAACGAACCGCTACCCAGATCGTCATCCGAATATTGGCGACGTGTACTTTGAGGTGAAAAACTGGATGGTTCATCATCCTATTGACGGCAGCCGAATTATGAATAATAACATCAATGTTTCTATCCGTCGGGGAGAAATTGTTGGTATTGCCGGCTTGATGGGAGCAGGTCGGACCGAGTTTGCCATGAGTGTTTTTGGTCATTCCTACGGCAGCAATATTAGTGGAACAGCATATAAGGATGGCAAGGAGATATCTGTGAAGGATGTTCCAGCTGCCATTCAGAATGGACTGGCTTATGTATCAGAAGACCGTAAGGCATTGGGACTGAATCTGTTGATGGATATCTGCGAAAATACAACCATTGCTAGTCTTGGGAAAATCAGCCGCAGCGGCGTCATTGATAAAGAAAAAGAAGTATTGGCTGCGGAGGAGTATCGTAAAAAAATGCGGACTAAAACCAGCTCGGTATTTCAAAATGTCGGCAGCTTAAGCGGTGGGAACCAGCAAAAGGTTGTACTGGCAAAATGGCTGATGACTGAGCCGGATATTCTCTTTTTAGACGAGCCGACCAGAGGAATCGACGTGGGTGCTAAATACGAGATTTATACAATTATTGAAGAGATGGCAGCTTCTGGTAAAAGTATCTGCATTATCTCTTCAGAGCTTCCTGAAATTTTAGGAATGTGTGACCGTATCTATACCATGAATGAAGGTCGGATTACCGGTGAGGTAATGAGAGAAGAAGCCAATCAGGAAGTGTTGATGAACTTAATGACCATGGAAGAAGAGGGTGTGAGTTAACATGGAAAACACAGATAAATTAGAAAAAGAAAAAAAGCAGCTCAATTTAAAAGATAAAGCAATGGATATTTTCAGCCGCTACAGTATGGTAATCATTTTAGTAGCGCTGCTGATTGCCTTTCAAATCATGACCGGCGGTATCTTCTGGCGGCCGCTGAATATTACCAATCTGGTATTGCAGAATAGTCATATTTTAATTCTTTCTGCCGGAATGCTGCTAGTTGTACTGTTAGGACATGTTGATTTATCGGTAGGCTCAGTGATGGCCTTCGTGGGAGCAATTGCCGGAATGCTAATGGTTAATAATGGCATGAGCCCCTGGCTGGCAGTTCCGCTTTGTATTGGCATTGGAGCGCTGATTGGTGCTTGGCAGGGCTTTTGGGTCGCATATGTTGGTATTCCTGCTTTCATTGTAACTCTGGCTGGTTTGCTGATGTTCCGAGGATTGACACAGGTTGTTTTAGGCGGACAGTCTCTAGCTCCGTTTCCGTCAGCCTTTCAAAAAATTTCCACTGGATACCTGCCGGATGTAGCAGGAGGAGATCATCTGCATATCCTTTCCATGATTATTGGTCTGATTATTGCTGCAGCACTGATTATCGGCCAGTGGCGGACACGTGAACGACGCAAAAAAAATCTTTTTGAAGTAGAATCAATGAATGCATTTATTATCAAGGCGTTATTTACAGGTATTCTCGTAGTCGGTGTAACCTTTATCTTTGCAGCTTATCAAGGCTATCCAATTATCTTGATTATTTTAGGAATCATCGTTGCAGTTTATGGCTTCTTAACGAATAAAACAGTAGCCGGCCGGCAAATTTATGCTACTGGCGGTAATAAAAAAGCTGCCGAATTATCCGGAATTAAAACAAAGAAAATTACTTTCTGGGTATTCGTCAATATGAGTGCAATGGCTGCCTTAGCCGGTTTGGTATTGGCTGCTCGTCTGAATGCAGCAACGCCACAGGCTGGTACATCAATGGAGCTGGACGCGATGGCTGCAGTATACTTTGGCGGAGCTTCAACCTCTGGAGGGATTGGAACCATTATGGGTGCCATCGTCGGTGGTTTAGTTATGGGAGTGCTGAACAACGGGATGTCTATCCTTGGTATTGGTGTTGACTGGCAGCAGGCGATTAAAGGCTTGATTTTGCTACTGGCGGTTGTTCTGGATATCTACAATAAAAAGAAAAAAATATCTTAAAAGGAGCTGGAAGTAATGAGCAACGACGAGCAAAAAACACTTTTGTTGATCTGTACAGCTGGAATTACTACTGGGCTTCTAGTTAGAAATGTTCAGCAGGCAGCAGATGAAAAAAATATTAATGTCCATGTCTATTCGGCTCCAGCGATTATTGCTGAACAGATTATCCAAACGCAGTCAGTTGATGCTTTGTTGATTGGTCCCCAATCAAAGTATGAAGTGAATCGTCTGAAGGATTTTCTAAACTATAAAGCAGTACCTTACAAGCTGATTTCAAAGGAAGACTATGAAACTTTAGATGGCGAAGCGGTCTTAAAAGAAAGCTTGGTGCTGCTAAAGGAAGAAATCTAACTTTCCGTTGTTAGTAACGTTTGGCAAGAGCATTTCTGGCAAATCCCCCCAATGATACCTGAGCAGCAATGCTTTGTTCAGGATAGCCAGTTTTAATAGAGAAGTCTGTTTTCGATAATGAAAATAGGCTTCTTTTTTTGAGGTTAAATATTTTGAATTGTTATATGGGGTGTTGTTAATAGATTGGATTTTTAGATTCCCTATCCTCACTTCTTTTTTATAAAAATCTACCTATTAGACTAAAATAAATCGTCGATATTGCGTATTTTTAATAGAATCGGTAGAAAAGGATTGCGCTCGTTCAGAATTTTTAGTATTATATGAATATTCTAAAAATTAAAAAATGAAAAGAATAATATGATGTATTGGAGAGAATTGGATGAAAAAGCATAATATGAAGAAATTTACGAGTATCATTCTTTTATCAGCAGTAACATTGGCTGCATGCGGAACCACTGGGGGGAGTTCTGATTCTACAGATACAAGCGGAGGCAGCTCAAGCTCTGGATCAGCTTCTGGAGAACAGGTATTTAATCAGGTTGTTCAACAAGAAATGCCTAGTGCTGACTTATCACTGGCAACAGATACAATCAGCTTTTCAGCATTGAATAATGTTTATGAAGGCTTGTATCGTTTAGATGAAAATAGTAAACCACAGCCAGCCGGTGCGGCTGAAATGGCTGAAATCAGTGATGATAATTTGACGTATACAATCAAACTGAATGAGGATGCAAAGTGGTCAAATGGCGACCCTGTTGTAGCTGCTGACTATGTTTATGGCTGGCAAAGAACAGTAGATCCTAAGACAGCAGCAGAGTATGCGTATCTGTTTGAATTAGTTAAAAATGGTGCGGCAGTCAATGCCGGCGAGAAAGATGTTGAAGAGCTGGGTGTTAAAGCAGTTAGTGATTATGAACTGGAAATTACTTTAGAAAAACCAACGCCTTACTTTGATTACCTGCTGGCGTTTCCGTCCTTCTTCCCGCAAAATCAAAAAGTTGTTGAAAAAAATGGTAAAGACTATGCTACATCAAGTGACATGTCGGTTTATAATGGTCCATTTACATTAACTGACTTTGACGGTCCGGGAACAGACACTAAATGGTCTTATACGAAAAATGAAGAATACTGGGATAAAGATACAGTTAAGCTTGAAAAAATCAACGTGGATGTGGTAAAAGAAGCACCGACTTCATTGAACTTGTTCCAGGATGGTCAAGCGGACGATGTAATCCTAAATGGCGAGCTTGCACAGCAAATGGCAAGTGACCCAGAATTTATCAGTCAAAAAGATGGACGTACAGTTTATATGGAATTAAATCAGCGTGAAGCAGATTCTCCGTACCACAATGAAAACCTGCGTAAAGCAATTTCTTATGCTATTGACCGTGAAGCGCTAGTTAATCAGATTCTAGGCGATGGTTCAGTCGTATCACAAGGGTTAGTTCCAGGGGAGCTGTCATTCTCACCAACTGATAATAAAGATTTTGCAGAAGAAAACGAAAATGTATTGACCCATAATGAAGAAAAAGCAAAAGAATATTGGGAAAAAGCGAAAAAAGAATTAGGGATTGAAACCTTTGAAATGGATATTGTCCATGACGATACCGATTCAACGAAAAAGCTGACAGAATATATCCAAGGTGTGCTGAATGATACGCTGGACGGTATAAAAGTAACCGTAACGCCTGTACCTTTCTCTGTTCGTTTGGATAGAGGGAACAGCGGGAATTTCGAAGCAATCATGGGCGGCTGGGGCGCAGACTATGCGGATCCAAGCAGCTTCCTAGACTTGTTTGTTACAGGCAATGCTTACAACAGAGGTCGTTACTCAAATAAAGAGTATGACAAGCTGATTGAGTCTTCGAATGTTACACATGCAGCAGATCCTGAAGCACGTTGGGAAGATATGCTGAAAGCTGAAAAACTACTGATGGATGATATGGGTGTGATTCCAATCTATCAAAAATCAGAAGCGCATATGAGAAAGGCCAAAGTAAAAGGCGTTGTTGCTCATGCGGCAGGTGCACAATACGACTTCAAGTGGACATACATTGAAGAATAAATAAAAGCTGACTGAAGCAGAGGCCGGGAGTAGTTATTCCGGTCTCTGTTTTTTTTAGAGTTTATATTGTTATAGAAGAACCGTTCAGCAAAGCTGGAAGCAGTGCTCGGAACGGCTCGAAAAGCAAACGTATTTTCCCCTTTTTAAATAGGATGACTATAGATTTTTGCTGCTTTGTGATAAACTAAAGACGGCACAAACTACTTAGAAAAGGTGAAAGCATGTACGAATATATCATCGGCAACATTACATATATCAGTCCGTATTACATCGTTTTAGAGACAAATGGAATCGGTTATCAGGTGTCTGTGGGTAATCCCTACAGGTATTCAGGGAAAACAGAGACAAAGGTTTATCTACATCAGGTTATTCGGGAAGATGCTCATAGCCTGTACGGTTTTGCGGATTTAGAAGAAAAGCAGCTGTTTTTAAAACTGATTAGTGTTTCAGGGATTGGACCTAAAAGTGCGCTGGCTATCATGGCATCGGAAGATCACGGCGGGTTAATCCATGCTATTGAAGCAGAAGATGCGGCATATCTGACGAAATTCCCCGGCGTGGGCAAGAAAACTGCGCAGCAGATGGTTCTTGATTTGAAGGGCAAGCTGGGAGAGCTGGAACGCTCTGAAGCTGCTGCGGAAGCAATGGCTAGGTCTACAGTGAAAACCGGCACCAAGGAGCTGACAGAAGCTCTAGAGGCGCTTAGTGCACTTGGCTATAGTGAAAAGGAAATCAAAAAGGTCACACCTCAGCTGGAAGCTCTTGAAGCTTCTCAAACAGATGTTTATCTAAGAAGTGCACTGAAACTAATGATGAAACGATAAAGGAGGAGCAGAATAGTGAGTGAAGAGCGGATTCTTTCAGGAGACAGCAATGATGGAGAAGAATCGTTGGAAATCTCTCTGCGTCCTAAATTTTTAAAGCAGTATATTGGGCAGCATAAAGTAAAGCAGGAATTAAGTATTTATATAGAAGCTGCCAGAAAACGGCAGGAATCTTTGGACCATACACTATTATATGGTCCGCCAGGATTAGGGAAAACGACAATGGCGATGGTTATTGCCAATGAGATGGCTGTAAATATCCGAACCACTAGTGGTCCGGCCATTGAGCGTCCCGGTGATTTGGTGGCTATTTTGAATGAACTAGAGCCTGGCGATGTTTTATTTATTGATGAAATTCATCGTCTGCCGCGAGTAGTAGAGGAAATGCTGTATTCAGCGATGGAAGATTTTTTTGTAGATATCATGGTTGGTCAGGGAACAACGGCTCATCCAGTTCATTTTCCGCTGCCGCCATTTACGCTAATTGGTGCAACAACTCGAGCTGGACAGCTCTCTGCACCGCTGAGAGACCGATTTGGAATTGTCTCGCATATGGAATATTATGCAGATGATGATTTACAGGAAATTGTTCTTCGTTCTTCAGATATTTTTCAAACTGAAATTGTCACAGAAGGCGCGTTTGAAATTGCACGGCGTTCACGGGGAACACCGCGGATTGCCAACCGTCTGCTTAAAAGAGTCAGGGACTTTGCTCAGGTTCAATCAGATGGTGTGATTAACAAAAATATTGCAGATCAGGCGTTGACTCTACTTCAAGTGGACCATCAGGGGCTGGACTATGTAGATCAGAAGCTGCTGCGGACATTAATTGAGCTGTACGGCGGCGGTCCTGTAGGGCTAAGCACCCTTTCTGTGAATATCGGGGAGGAGACAGAAACCGTTGAAGATATGTATGAACCCTATCTAATCCAAAAAGGATTTATTAAACGTACCCCGCGCGGTAGAATTGCTACGCCATTAGCGTATGAACATTTTGATTATCCCTATTTTTCCCAAGAATAAAAAAATGATTTAAAAAGCAAACAATATAATGTAATTATGTTTGTGATATAATAAGTTGCTTGAATTTCTTAAAATGCTGTAAGTATAGATGAATAGTCCGATGATGATTCCGTAAGTTTTGGATAGGAAAACGCTAACAAATATAGCGAAATGCAGGTATTCAGTTGCTTGTTGCTTGTGACTAACTATACAATATAAGTGACTGGGGGGAGAAAGTCATGGATATAAAAATTGAGTTAGGAAAGAAAATTCGACTGCTCAGAGAAAAAAATGGTTTGACCAGGGAAGCTTTTTGCGATGATGAAGTAGAACTGACTGTGCGGCAGTTAACAAGAATCGAAGCCGGCCAGTCATTACCGACATTACCTAAGTTAACCTTTATTTCTCAGCGCCTGGCTGTCCCAATCCATCATTTGATTGACGAAGAACATTTTGAGTTACCTAAGAGATATCAGCAATTGAAGCATAAATTATATAAGGCATATACATATAGTGAGAAAGAACGTATTCTTAAGAAAGAACAACATTTTACAGAAATCTATGAAAAATATTATGACAAACTACCAGAGGAAGAACAATTAGCGATTGATGTTCAGCAAGCAGCAATGGATGTACATTTTGCTGGAAAGGCAGATTTTGGTGAAGGAATATTAAATGATTACTTTTTGCAAATTCTTCAAAAGAAAGAATACTCCACAAACGATTTGCTTATCATAGAATTGTATTTTCATTGTATCCACTTTAAAAATTATGATGAAGAATTGTTTATGTTATTATTTAACAAAGTTATAGAACAAGTAGATTACTCAGTAGATATAGAATTAGTATTATTAAATAAAGTGTTGATAGCTGCGATAAGCGTTTTTTTGCAATACAAAAATTATGACAAATTAATAGATGCTGTTAGAGTTTCAAATATAATAATGCAAACTAATCAAGACTTTCAAAAAAAACCAGTAATTGAAATGATGGAAGGAAAATATTGGTTGTTTTGCCAAAAGAACAGCAAGCAAGCCAAACAAAAATATATGGATGGTGCTCAGTGTGCTAGATTATTTGGTGATGCAGTTTTAAGCGAGAAAATAATGCAAGAATGGGAAATGGATTTAAAAGAATACATTCAAAATGAACAATAATAGAGAAAGGCTTAAGCAAAGTATGCTTAGGTCTTTTCTTTTACAACAGGACATTGATGTCCTGTTGTAAATTCATGTGGTTGTCTATACTTGGTTTTGTTAGTAGCATAACAAAATTTTAAATAAGTAGGGGGACTTAAGATGCTTGATAATTTATATAATTTGTATATTTTAATCAGTCCAAGAGGACACTGGACAGCTGGATAAAGGAGGATGAGTTTGAGCAAAGTAGATTATTCTATAGAAACTGAGCAAGTAACTGTTCAAAATCTTGTTATCTCTAATGAAGAAGAGCATGAGAAATTATTAAAAGTCATGTTAGATGACGAATTATTTAAGATTATTCTATTAAAGCAGTGGGAGAAAAAAATTCTGGCTTTGAATAATCATATGATTGGTAAGGTAGAAATATCGGAAATCAAGTAGGTATCCAATGTATTTCTTTCTTTTATACATAGGAGAGGGATGGTATCACTGTAGTTGGATGCCCCTTTTCTTATCGATAAATAATTGGGTTAGTTATTTATCGATAAGAAAAGGGTTAGGGCAATATGCAAATTGTTCTTAATTGGGTCTGGTTAAATAATAGGGAAAGAAAGACACTGACAGCTAAGGTGTCTTTTTTTCTGTGCATTTTTAGTAAAGAGGCTTAACGGCGGACTGCTGGTTAGCTGAAAGGCAGTTTGTCATTTCAAAAATATTTGATACAATAGATGCACAAATGACGAAAGTACAATGAGAGAAAGTAGGGAGGAAAGCTATGAGTGAATCGCAGAAAACCAAAAAAGTAATTGCTCAAGCGCTGATAGACTTATGCGGCTCAGAGGCATTCAATAAAATAAGCGTTCAAGATATTACCCATGCAGCTGGTTTGAATAGGCAGACATTTTATTACCACTTTTCTGATAAATATGCTCTGCTGCGCTGGATTTATCAGGAGAATGCATTTCTCTATCTAGATACAAGGGATGTTAATATCGATAATTGGGAAGAACAGGCGTTAAAGATGCTGAAAGCTATTCAGGAAAAAAGAGATTTTTACTACAATACAGCGAACGCTTATCCGGACATTATTCGGACTGATTTTGCGGAGGTTACAAAAAAGCTGTTTCTTAATCTATTTGAACAGATGGATGCTGAGCATGAACTGCTGGATGAGGATAAGCGGTTTTATGCCCGTTTTCTATCCTATGGCTGCAGCGGTGTCCTATTTACTTGGATTATGGAAGGTTATCAGGAAACACCATTAACAATTGCAACTCAGCTCTTTCGTTTAGCAAAGGATATTGAATTCTTCTCTTATCGGTTGTATCAGCAAGATTCTGACGATTTTATGTAGCCGAATTATAAAGACTACTATAGATATAAGGCATACTCTCTCGAAAGCTAAAAAAGTATCCAATACCACTTTTTACAGCTTTTATCTAACTTAGATTTAGTAATTAGAACCATTGAACAGTTGAAGTGAATTAACTCTTGACAGTGCCGATAGAAGCACGGTAAGGTGAAGACAAGAGAGTACAAGGGGATAGTGAGGATTGACGGTTTTATTGGAAGTAAAGCATCGACCTTTCTGTTAATACATATTGAAGAAGGTGCAGACAGATGTTTAATATGATTATTATATTGCTGGCAACATTGAACAGTGAACCAGTTGGAACAAATGACTATCGGATTTCCCGGTTTATTTTGAGTAATTTAAGAAATATTCAAACATACAATATTTCTCAACTAGCTCAGGCCTGCTTTGTATCAAATTCCAGTATTTCCCGTTTTTGCCGGAAAATAGGGTTTCGAGATTTCAATGAACTGAAGCAGCAGTTTTTTCAATGGACAGATATTGGAGAAAAAAAGTTTGCTTATGAAGGTCGCTTAACGACAGCCTTAAAGGATACTTATATAGACAGCATTATAGAGAACCTCCTGCTTTTGAAGAAGAGTGTTAGAAACGAAGAGCTGCAGCAGCTGGCAAAGGATATTCTAACCTATCCTAAAGTAGCGGCATTCGGCTCCCTTCATTCTCAAAGTGTGGTATTAAATCTACAGACGGATTTATTAACAAGCGGTATTGTTATGGATACTCGAACTCGTTTTCAGGAACAGCTGGAATATATTGAAAATGCTGGAGAAGACACGTTAATTCTCTTGTTTTCTCGTGGCGGCAGCCATCTTAAACGCTTTTTAGTACATGATCTGCAGCTGAGCCGAAATAGCAAACCGAAGCTTGTGATGATAACAGCTAGCGAAAATATTCGAAGCAATAAATACATTGATCAGTTTATTTATTATGAAGAAAAAGAAGGGTTCACAGCGTATCCTTATGCCTTTGAAGTGATAACGGGAATTTTGGCGCTGGAGGTTTTTGCCAGAAAAAATGAATAGATAAAAAGGATAGAACATTATGCGCGGTAAGGCACATAGTGTTCTATCTTTTTTGCTTGTTTAACTACCAGTAAAGTGAATTTTTTCTGGGATTGTGCATTTTATCCTTTTAAATTACATAATTGTTCAAAATTGATTAGTTCAATTTGCTTCTCCTTAATGTATGCTTTTGTCCGCTCTGACTGCAGCGTCTCTGCTTCTAAAGAACGCTGGATATTGTAGCTGCTGTTTTCAAAAATCCATTGATCGACATATGCGGGGTGACACATCATTTCATAGATTTGATTTTCCTCAAGCTGTAAGTTTGCAAAAAACTCAGGTGTAATCGAAGTTAAATAGAAAGAATTTAAAAAATAATCCGCATGGGGCAGCCCGTCAAGCAACGGCTGATAGGCTTGAATCTGCTCGTCAGACCATTTTCTTGGATGAAAACGAACAGCCAGCTGGAATTCCTTGGCTAACTGAGTATAAACAGGAAAAATATTTGTCATCATATGAATATGGTGATGAGAGTCGATGTGACTGGGTGTTAAGCCGTGAGCATACACTTTTTCAATTTGGGCACGCCATTCTTTATAAACCTCCTCCTCGGACACATCAAGTTCATTTGCTTCCAAATTGTAGCGTTTGAATGTTTGTGGTTGACTGACTAGACTGGGAATCATATGAGAATCTAAAACTGGCTGTCCTAAATCCAAGGATAGGTGCACGCCGATGTCTAGGGTGCGATGCTGCTTTGCCAGCTGACAGGCATGTTCAAATGCCAGTGTGGTACTTAAAAGAGTAGTCGAAGCAACAACTCCTTTTTTAAAACAGTCGATGATTCCGTAATTCTGTCCTCTACTTAGGCCAAAATCATCAGCATTTATTAGTAGCTTCATTTTTCGGCTCCTTTCTAATAATAGTATCTTTAATGTACTCGTTAATTTCTCACAGCCCTCTGTTTTTCCATTAATTGGAAATCATTTCCAAATCATGGAAATTTAAGTAATAGCTAGAATGTAACCGCTATACTATGCCTAACAAGAAAAAAGGAGATGATGAAATGAGTATCATGGACAAATTTAACCAGGTCGCTGAAAAAAGCTTACTGCCGATTGCCAACAAGCTGGCAGCACAACGCCACTTGTCAGCGCTTAGAAATGGAATGGTTTCTTCCATCCCATTATCTATCTTAGGCGGTGTCAGCCTGATCATTGCTACACCTCCGTTTAACCCGGAACAGATGTCTCAGAGGAATGTACTGACGAATTTTCTGTCCGTATGGTATGACTGGGCTCAGGCCAATGCTTATACACTAAAACTGCCTTTTATGATGAGTATGGGACTGATGGGATTATTCATCGCTTTTTCAATTGCTCATAATCTGGCTGAGGAATATGGCATGCCCGCACTAGACGCATCGATTGTATCAACAGTTACGTTTTTACTGGTTAGCTCGCCGGCATTTTCCGGAGTTCCTCTCGATAAACTTACGGAGAATATGGCAGTAGAAGAGTTTAGTCAGCTAGGGCTGCTTAGTTTGCCAATGCAGTATTTGGATGCAAAAGGAATATTCACTGCAATTATTGTAAGTATCAGCTGTGTGGAAATTATGCGTTTGTTAGCGGAGAAAAATATTCGATTTAAAATGCCGGACGGCGTTCCACCTGCTATTGCTGCTTCTTTTGATGCCATTCTGCCATTGTTCTTATGTACGGGGCTTTTTTACGGTGTTAGCTTGCTGATTCAAAATATTACAAATGGAGAATTGATTCCTGCGATGATCATGAAGCTTTTAGCACCGGCAATGACCGGTTTGGATTCGCTAGTAGGCATCTGCCTGATTACCTTCCTGGCGCAGTTATTCTGGTTCTTTGGTTTACACGGAGCCAGTATCACCCAGTTTGTTCGCTTACCCTTCATGAGTGCTTATATTGTAGCGAATGCGACAGCTTTTTCTCAAGGAGAGGCTATTCCTCACTTCTTTACTCAGCCTTTCTGGTCGTATATCATCGCGATTGGCGGTGGAGGCTCTACACTGGCATTGGCGATACTGATGCTTCGAGCTCGTTCAGGGCAAATGCGGCAGCTTGGGAAAATATCTATTATTCCCTCACTGTTTAACATTAATGAGCCGCTGATTTTCGGTACGCCGCTCGTTCTTAATCCAATTATGATGCTGCCATTTATTTTTGTTCCAGTAATTAACGCTATCTTTGGCTATGCTTTCATGTATTTCGGCTGGATTGGTAAAGGTGTGGTGGAGACACCATGGACAACACCAGCGCCGATAGGGGCTGCGTTAGGAACGATGGATATTCGGGCGGGGCTGTTTGTTATCGGACTCCTGCTTGTTGATTTGCTGATTTACTATCCATTTTTCAAGGTTTTAGATAAACAGGCTGTTCAAGTAGAAAAAGAAGATGAACAGGAAATGCTGAAAGCTAAAGGAATACAGACTGAAACAATCTAAACAGACAACTTTAACTAAAGGAGAGACAGCACATGTCAAAAGATGCATTAAAAATCGTTACTATCGGCGGCGGTTCCAGCTACACGCCGGAAATTATTGAAGGCTTTATTCAAAAGAAGCTGGATGGTTTACTACCAATCAAAGAAATCTATTTAGTTGATATTGAAGCAGGAAAAGAAAAATTAGAAATTGTCGGTGGATTAGCAAAACGGATGGTTGAGAAAGCACAGGCAGATATCACCATTCACTTGACGCTGGATCGTAAAGAGGCATTAAAAGATGCTGATTTTGTTACCACACAGTTTCGTGTAGGGCTGCTGCCGGCAAGAATTCGAGATGAAAAAATTCCTTTGAAGTATGATTTAATTGGGCAAGAAACAAACGGTGCTGGCGGAGCGATGAAGGCACTCCGCACCATTCCGGTAATTTTGGATATTTGTCGTGATATGGAAGAATTGTGTCCGAATGCTTGGCTGATTAATTTTACTAATCCTTCAGGCATCATCACTGAAACGGTACTTAGACATTCTTCTATTAAGGTAGTCGGCCTATGCAATATTCCAATTGGGATTGTAAATAAGATAGCCAAGCTGTATGAGACGACACCGGAGAATGTTTCTGTAGAATTTTCTGGATTAAATCATTTCGTGTTTGGGAAAAACATCTATGTAAATGGCGAAGATGTAACATTGGATGTTATTGAAAAAATCAAAGATGGAACAGAAATTTCTGCGAAGAATATTCCGAATTTCTCTTTTCCGGCTGACGTTCTTGACTCCATCGGCATGATTCCAGCTGGCTATCTGAAATATTATTATACTCGGGAAAAAATGCTGGAGGACTGTAAGCGTGCAGCGAAAGAAGAAGGTACTAGGGGGGAAGTAGTGACTCAGACAGAGAAAGAGTTGTTTGAGCTATATAAGGATCAGGAACTAGCTGTAAAACCAAAACAACTGGAGGAACGCGGCGGCGCACATTATAGTGAAGCAGCTGTCAATTTAATTGATTCCATCTACAATGGCGACGGAAAAATCCATTATGTCAATGTTCGTAATAATGGGACAATCTCCAGCCTTCCTGAGAATGCTGCTATTGAATGTAATTGTGTAGTGACACATCGCGGGGCGTTGCCGGTGACTGTAGGAGAGCTGGAAACTAGCGTTAGAGGACAAATTTCGTTAATGAAAGCTTATGAAGAATTAGTCATTGAAGCAGGAGTTACTGGCGATTATCTGGCGGCACTCAAAGCTTTAACCATTAACCCGTTAGTCAATGATAGTGATAAAGCTGGTGCGGTACTACAGGATATGCTGTGGGCGAATCAGGAATATTTACCACAGTTTAGTCAATGGTTTGCAGAAAACAAGGAATAGGTATCTAAACACTATAAAAGCTTTTTGTACAGCTTTTCCGAGTGCTGAAAAGCCGTAGAGGTAAAATGATAGGTTCTGATAGTAAGAGTGAGTTCACAGAAATTGTTCTTTAGATTTCTGTGAATTCTCTTTTATTTTCAGAGGAAACTCTAAGGGTTACAGTGAGACCGAAATTTTTCCACAGTGTAGGTAGTCGAAAGGCTTTTTGAAGTATTTTACAAAGGGACTTGAAGTTTGTTATGCTGAAGGAAAGAGAGCTTGGGAGGAATGAAGATGATACGTGTATTATTTGTCTGTTTAGGCAATATTTGCCGTTCACCAATGGCTGAAGCGGTAATGAGGGAGAAAGTTAAGGAAGCTGGTTTGGAGGAAAAGATTCAAGTGTCCTCTGCCGCAACCAGTGGATGGGAAGCAGGAAATCCGCCGCATCGAGGAACGCGGCAGATATTGGAGGCGCATGACATCTCTGTTGATGGGCTGCGGTCGACACAGATTAACCAACAGGACTTTGTGGTTTATGATTATATTATCGGGATGGATTATAGCAACTTGACTGATTTGAAGAGAACAGCACCAGCAGGCAGGGAAGAAAATATCCATCTATTTATGTCTGTCGTTGAGCACCAAGAAGAGACAGAAGTTCCTGATCCTTACTATACTGGAGATTTTGAGACGACATATCGAATGGTGAATGAAGGAACCACAGCCTGGCTGGAACACTTGAAAAAAGAAGCGGGAAAATAAAAAAACTCATACTTTTTTACGTGATAATCTCAGTCCTAAGGAGGATGTAATTTTATGAGCAACCTTTTACAATAAAGGAGTAAGCTTATGAATGCATTATCAGAGCTGGAGAATTTACTAATGGAGGATGAAAACATGCGGTCATTTAAATCAATCGTTTTTGAACTGTCGCTCTTTTATCTGTTATTGGCAGTTGGATTGCCTTTAGTGTATGCTGTGACTTATCATCTGCCCATGATGGGTATTTTCTCGCTGGAATGGTTATTTGCCTGTGCAGCGGTCTACCCGCTTGTTCTTTTGCTGTCAGCCTTTCGCTACAGCTACCAGCGGCTTAAGCATGGCTATCAGAGAAACAGCCATTGATTATTGGATACGAAGAGTATCGTCCATTTAAATAAAAAAAGGGAGATAGCTGATTTGTTTAGTCAATCAGTCTGTCTCCCTTCTTGTTTATTTGTATAGGCGCTGTTCCATTTGGAAAGCAGTCAACATATCATCCGTAGCGTCTGCTATTGGTGTAGTAGCTTCCAACTCCGCTTGAACAGCAATCCGTGTGATTGCCTGAATGTCGCCGCAGGTAATCAGTGTTAAAATATTTTTCCCTTCAATATCGTCGATTAGCTCAACTCGGGAAGGATCAATCTTTTCTTTATAAAAAATCTTATAGGTAAACACATTAGTTAAATCAGTTAGATAGATGGTTGCGCCAATTTCTACATATTCTAAAGGAGAAAATAGCGAAACCCCGTCCAGTGTTCTATGACTGGCTAGTGCGTAGTTTCTTTTGCCCATCTCCTGATCTTCCTTCATCGTTCCGGCACCTGTGAGCAGAGCGACATTGGAAAGCCCCTTGAAAATTGGAAGATTGATTTCCACGCTTGGAACAGCAATACCGCCGACCACTGGTAAATCTTTGTTTTCAAACTGTGCTTTGATAACAGCTTCTGTGCTGATTGACTCAACAGAGTCAAAATCAAAAGTAGTATCGGCCTTCAGGTTCTTTGCAACATCTTCCTGAGTAACTCCATCCAGGTTATAAGATTTGCCGTTTTGCTGGATAAGAAAGTTTCTAATTTGTGTATTGAAAATCAAAGCTAAACCGACAAGTAAAAGTAAAACCAATAAAATATTGATTAGCCAGTTGCTTTTTTTCTTTTTCTTCTTTTGTTTTTTTGGCGCAGCTGACGCCCGTTTCTTTTTACTCATTCGTCACACTCCTATTTTTTTATAGTGTATCATATTTTATATGTAAACCCCATAAATTTAATTAAATTTAAACTAAAAAAGGTACTTTAAAATAAAATGAAATGAAATGTGACTGAATTATCTGCTTTTGTAATTGAATTTTAAACAAAAAGAAATAAGCTTTTTTATGATAAATAATGTAAAATGGAATAAGTAGAAATCCGTGAAGGGGTGATTGGTAATTGTTGGATTTAATTTATGTACATGTGGATATAACAAGCAACGCAGTTTTATCCAAAGGAATAACGCATTATGATTTTGTCAGATCTGTCGTACATAAGCCGAAAAATCTTCTTTTGCTGAACCCTTATGCAGAAGATGGTGAGTATGAAAGACATAGCGGTCTGAAAATTATTCGCGGATTGGACAATGTGAATCAGCATTTTTCTGATGCAGGCCGCAGAAGAAAAGGAGAAGAGATCAAGTGGATGGATTTTTCTGACATAGCGATGCTGAAGGAATTAACGCCTCTTGAAATCTCAGAGCTGCTGTATTTTGGGCACACCAAAACCAGTCTGCATTCACCGTTCTTTTACAAATTGCAGAATAACTTTGTCTTTTTTGAGTTTGCTGATCAAATGACTAGAGTTTATTATCGCTATATTGATGAATTTTATCAGATTTTAGCGGATAAAATCAGTAGTGTCATCTTAGAAAAGGTTAATGACAAAAAAAGCTTTTTCCGCAGAGGTGTTTCTGTAGATAAGCTTAGCAGTGATCTGCTAAAGGAAATGAAGCCAATTTTACAGGAAGGCGTAGTATTCTGTTTTCAGAATATTGAACAACAGGGGAAGGAATACCGCATTCCGATTTATATGATTGAGGACTCTTTGTGGAAAACGAAGAATTATGCCTATAAAGAAGACCCGATAATCGCTTCTTTAGTCTATAATACAGGGAAACGAACATGGCATTTTGAAAATAACGGGGAAGCCTTAGATATTCAACTGCCTAAGCATGCCTAGAAAAGGTAGAATATAAAAATGCAAAAGAGACTGGTGCTTGGTAGCCAGTCTCTTTTTTTGAGAAAATTAGTTTTGCTGTTTTTTTTCAAGTGTAGTGGCTGTCTCCGTTTCATTCTTTTCGGCATCTTCAATTTCTTTATGGAGAAAATAAGAGATGACCGTTCGAATGACGACCAGAGCAGCCAGCTTGGAAATATCTTGGAAGGTCGGTTTAATGACAGACTCAATGATATCGGCGGCAATCAGGATTTCCAAGCTCAACAGGATATAACTGCCGAGAAAGTTTTTAATCAGGTTATTGTTTTTAGCAATCAGCAGCTTTTGACTACGATCCAGGCTGCTCTTGAAAAAATCGACAGCAGCGATAACTACGCCCCAAATCAGAACGATGATTGCGAGAACGTTCAGACAAAGAATAAATAAATCAAAGAAGGGTGTTAGTTGATTCATAAGTGTTTCAGCCAAATGAGACAATGGAAGACCTCCTTATCGTTTCGTAAATAGTGTTGGTTGTCTGTTTTTTTACAAAAAAAGGATGAAGCCCACAGGCAGCTGTCCTTTGAGTGACGATTCCTATCAATAGCAGTAAATGGCTAGTTAAAGGTGTGACCAGCTTGAATCAGTGTTTGGAGAGCTCTTTCTTTTTCGGTGTTTTTTATTAACAGATAATCTGTATTATACGTTGAAAGGGCAAAAATAGAAATTCCCTGCTCCGCCAAAGGATTAGCCAGCTGGGTTAAAATGCCTACTAGAGAAAAATCCAGTTCACCGACGATTTGAATGATGAACCAACCGGAATCAACGGCAGTAGCCTGATTAGTATTTAAAGAATCGGTCGGTACGATAAAAGAGCATTCATCATTTGTATAGGTTATACTTTTGAAAGCCGTCAGAGAATTGAATGCTTCAGGGATTTCATAGGTAGCTGGAAATTTTATAACCGAGTAGTCCAGCGTGTCGTGAAGTTTTAATTCCATGTAAAGAACTCCTTTTATAGAGATGTTTTTGTTTTAGTCTATCATAGATGAAACAGCAGGGACAAGAAGCAATGTAATTTACAAGTGTTTTTCTTTATGCTAGACTGGGTTTGTCTTTAAACAGACAATCAATTGAATAGAACACCATCACATAGGGGAGCTTTACAGCTGAGAATGAGGTCACTCTAAACCCTTGAACCTGTTGCGTTAATGCGTGCGTAGGAAGTTGTGATGGAGTAGATAGATATACTCCTCCTTTGTTGAATGGTTCGTTCTAATTTTAAGGGAGGATTTTTTTATGTCGAAAAAAATGGATTTACGGGTTTGGATTGAGGGAACAGTAGTTGCAGCAATGGCGATGGCACTTTCCTTTATTCCGCTGGAAACGGCAAATGCCGCCTTTGATTTATCATTGGGGATGATTCCGTTAGTCTTGTATTCCTATCGGAGAGGGGTTCTGCCAGGACTTACGGCAGGGTTTATCTGGGGGCTTTTAAGTATCGTACTTGGTTCAGCGATGAAAAATTTTATTTCTGTGCCTCAAATCATCTTTGAGTATCCCTTTGCCTTTGCATTTGGCGGTATGGGCGGCTTATTTGCGGACAAGATTCAAGCAGCTGTTTCAAAAGGAGAGAAGGCTAAAAGTATTCGTTTTATTATTTTAGGGAGTATAACTGCAGTAGTTTCCCGCTGGTTCTGGCATTATTGGGCAGGAGTTTTGGTGTGGGGCGCCTATGCACCGGCAGGCATGAGCCCGTACTGGTATTCTTTGGTATTTAATGGGGGCAGCGCCATTGCCAATACTGTTCTTGTGAGTGTTGTCTTAGTTCTCGTTGCAAACCTCGCTCCTAGGTTGTTTCTGCCCAAAAACGGACATTATATAACCAGTCAGTCCCAAAACAAGTAGGAATTGATAAGAGGACATGCTTGTTTGAAGTTTTCTATAGGATATTTATAAAAAAATCTCAGTTAAATAACTAAAAGCTCCCGTAAAGCCCCTTTTAGAAAGAGTCTTTACGGGAGCTTTTTTAATTCAGTTGTAACTATTTTCAATCTTTATCTGGAAATAAGGGGAATTTATTTTGCTTGGCTTACTGCAAAAGCAAGAGCGTCTTCCAAGCTTTGGATTGAAGCATAAACGTCTCTAACTGTTGATTTAGGGTTAAGCTGAACAAAAACAGCTTTTGTTATTACTTTATTTAGATTGTTGTATACAGCAAAAGGAACCTTTCCAAGCACTTTTTTATCACGCTCAAAACGTGTATGCCAAATGGCATCACTTAATTTTTGCTTCACAGGTGCGGTAGCTGTTGAGTCTAAATCCAAGTCAGGATATGCGGCAATTTTAGCCATTAACTGCTGTAATGCAATGATTTGCTGTTTAATTTCACTTGTAGTGGCAAATGGGTCAGCAACTTTTATAATAGCCCGTGTAATTTCTACACCAATCTCCCGATGAGCCTGTTCAACCTTGTTCTCTAACTTTTCAACAGAAAATGCGATAGCATTTCCGATTTCTACAATTAGCTCTAACCGAGCGCCGATACTATCAAGATCATAGATGGTTACTGAGTTGAAACGCGCACTTTTAGCTGGTAGATTCACATCATGCTCAATGTTTTCTATTACTGGAAGTAACTGATTAACTTCATCTTCATAAGAGGTTCCAGCAACTTTCTCTTTTAAGTCTTCTAGTGAATCTTTTTCTTGCTGGACTGTTTCCACTTGTGTTTGTGCAGCAGTCTGACTCTCTGCAAATGCAGGCTGACCTGCTGAGCACGCAATACCCATTCCTAACATAATCAATGCAAATGTGTTTACTAATTTCACTTTTTTCATTTAAATCCCTCCAAAATTTTTTCCATTGAACTTAATCATGGTTAAACGTAATTATAATTAATTTTTTTGAAAATTACAATCTTTTCTTACATTAAAATTAAAATATTTTTTATTATAACAAATAAAAGCGTCTTAAAGGGGGTTGGTTTTATTTTGAATAGCTTCAATATAAATGATAGCGCTATCATTTTCGTGGGTAAAACATCGTCGCTTAGTGCCAATCAAATCCATCCATGTGTAGCTAGACTCGGAACATGTGATGACTTAATAGATGTAAAATTAAGCAACTTTTGTAGTGTGCTCATTAACTTGTTTGCTGTGACGGCTTCCTAAATAACAGGGACTTTAGGTCCACCGTTGGCGTTATAAAAAGAAGTAGTTTTCAGCAAGCTCAGTTTAGTTAATGAATCAGGTTCTTCGTTATTTATTTTCCTCCTTTCTTATTACATAACGAGTATACCATTTAATTATAAAATAGTAAATACCTTTGTTTATATTGTGTTTTTTCATATATACCAATTTAAGGTTTTGTTTAATTGGAAATAAAAAAGCTGTTTTCTCATAGGGGAACTATGAGAAAACAGCTTTACATTTATATCTTTATATACTTGCTATTTAATCTGACGTTTATCAGAAGTAGTTAATCGACTAATTCGTTTGATATGCTCTACAGCAATCATTCGAATTTGCTGTGAATCTTCTTGAGAACGCAGCATAACTGTATCCGTAATATTTTTTGAAACAATCCACCCGGAAACTGTTTCAAACTTTTGGGAAGCCGGACTTTCTTTCAGTTGAAGGACAACAAGACTTTTTTGTGCAGCCGCCAACTGTAATTCTTTCAGAATTTTTTCCAGCTCTTTTGATTTTTCTTTTTTATCTTTACCATCCTCTAAAAGAGCTGAGAAGAAATTTTGAGAAGATTGGGTAATGAGTCTGGAAATACTTTTCATTGTTGATTTATGTTTGTTATCCATTCTTCTACCTCCTTCATGTAAAGACACCTTGCATAATACTATATCTATTCTAACCAAATTTCTCTTGAATTTCAAGAAAATATGTTCCCTTTTCTCATTAGATTTTCTGTTGCTTTTTTTTCTCATTTCTGTAAGATTAAGAGAGAGCCTCTTAAACGAGGAGACATAGAAGAGAGTGAGCGTATTTATGCAGAAAATAGAACCTAAGAAACTGATAATAGGATTATTGGCAGCTGCAGCGTTACTAGGTGCTTTGCTAGGGAAAGCAGCTCCAATGGAAGCGGGATTTTCAAGTCTATTCAAAAAAGAAGTGCCGGTTGAAAAGAAAAAGACCGAGGAAAGTACCCAGGAAACACAGGAAGTACAACCGCTAAGTTATGTGGAACAAATCAATCAAGAGATTCAACAGGATAAATTTGCAGGAAGAATTAAAGTGCCGCTGATTTTACAGACAGATGAACGTTGGAAAGCAACTCCGTACGGCACTGGTGAAAATAACACGTTAGAAAAAAATGGTTGTGCCATAGTATCTCTGGCGATGATTTCTTCTTACCTAGATGGGGGAGATGTTCAGCCGCAGGCTATTTTGGATTGGTCTCAAAGCAACTATTTCATTGAAGGACAGGGAACAAATTGGACCATATTTTATGATTTTGCTGTAGCAAAAGGCTATATGTATGAAGAATTGAGTGATATGAGTATGGTGGAAAATCATTTGAGTCAGGGACACCCAGTACTCATTTCCGTGCAGCCGGGAAAATTCACTGAAACTGGTCATATTATGGTTCTAACAGGGGTTAGTGACGGAAAATTCTGGTTGAATGACCCCAATGACTCCGAGACGAAGGGGCATTCAAGAACCCAGTACACAGCTGAAGAGCTAGGAAATGAAGCGTTGAATTACTGGGCAATCTATAAATAGCTATTGATGTATATGAGCATGCAAACCGGCAAGCTCGTATCAAAAAATTAGATAAACACCGCTATGTATTACTGGCGACAGGGGAGATCAAAGAGTTTCAATTGCAATCTGAAACTCGAGCAGATAATGAAAATTCGTTACGTCAGACGTTTAAAAATCTGGGTTATCAGATTAATGCCAATTTCACAGGTGCAAAAATGAGCTGTTTTTAACGGTGACATTTCGTGAGCGTGTATCTGATGTGAAAGAAGCGTCGAATCAGTATTTTAACTTTCTGCGTTGTTTTGAGCGTGCTTCTGCGCATTTAGGTACATTACGCATGTTATCCGGGCTCATTGTCAAATCGGACTGATGAGTGGAAAAAAGAGGTTGGTTGTTGAAAGAGAAAGACTTTCGATAACCAGCTTCTTTGTTCGTTCATTTTCATCAAATCGTTCATAAGAAAAATCCGTGTTTTCATATTTTGAAAGGATTTAAAACCATAAGAGACAGGTTTCAATGTCTTTATATGAGTATTCATAGCTTCCAGCTTCCCATTTGAATACGGATAAATCAGCCATTTACTCTCTTTGTAAGAGAGTAAATGGCTGATTTGCCTTTAGAAGATTTAGGTATCCCTTAGCGTGTCGATAACTATGAACAGGCTATTTTGGAGGAGGAATATTTCGACAATGAAACTGTTGATTTATTGGATGAATCGTTGGCGAATACAAGAGGGATTCACACGACAAAATCGAACCCCAGCAAAGCGGTAGTTAAAGGCGGACGTTTGCGCTTTTATCCGAGTGGTACTCGTTTGTTTAACTGTGTAAATTGTATTGAACCAACACGTCGAGAAATGTCGTATCAGCGATTTAAAGAGGTTTAGGGGATAAAAACACGAATTTAACTTTGCGGAAAAGTGTAAAAAATGAGGATACGGAAGCCAATTATTCTTCTGTATTGGTGAAAGAGCAATACAATAAAAAGGCGTGCTGTCCTGACGGCTTATTAGCTAAAATAGCTCTATGTCGAGAAGAGTTAGCCCATATCTCAAAAAGTGATTGGTATTATTCACGCTTAGGAGGGGCATTGTATGAGCTGGAAAATCGAGCCTATCTGAGAAAGTTAGAACGTGACTATGTAAAAAAATCAGAAAAGGGCATAGGCTTATTTAAGTGTATCTTTTTGTATGGTAAACTAAATTATTATATACAAAATAGGAGAAGTATTTATGACTAAACATAATAAAGGTATGGAAGAAGAACCGCATATTTCTGAAACAAGAAAAATTAGGAAAAGTGTTTTTTTCAAGCTTATTGGATTGGTTTCGTTAATTATTATAGGACTAGGAGTGAAATGGTATATGGATGAAAAGCAATTTCAAGATGAGATGATAAAGGTGGTTAAGGAGAATAAGTCGTTAGTAGAAGCTTCATTGGATCGAAGGGACAAATTGAGTAAAATCAATACTGTTGAATTCGATTATTCTACTGTAAAACATAATCCTATGGGAGGGATAATGGTTAAAGGATATATAAACAACGATGAGGATTTATCCTTTTCTGCTGGTTTTAGAAAATATGTACAGGCTGAGACAGAAGAATATGGAGATGTTGAGCTTGTTTCCATGGGTATATCAAAGCCTTTGAGAGATTATATAGGTTGGAGTGGTGAATATGATGAATGATTTTACCGATAAAGATAGAGAAAATATTGCATGGGAGCAATATTCTGATTATAAAGTTGGAGAGAGTGTGGAGATAGAAAATGTAGGTTCAATTGGATATGTGTCAAAAGTAGTAAATAACACAGAGACAGGAGAACAAACCTATATTGTGACAGATAAAGAGCTACCTAAAAATCCTACCAAAGAAGAATTAGCTAGTGTGACAACTGTTACTGTGTTGTATCGAGGATCTACTGCTCCGTCGTTGCAGACAATGAATCCAATGAACAGTGATATTGGAGATGTTTGGAAAGACTGGGTAACGAATGATGCTGCTATTGCAAAACAGATTCTCTCAAATGAGTTTACAGGACCGACTCCTCAATTGGTTTCTTCTGCAAAAACATTGAATGAACAAATGGCATTATATGAGAATGCCTATTTTGATATTTATGGGCATTCATTAGGTTCAATGAACGGTCAATATGCGCTCTCTGCAAGTGAATACTCAGATCGTATTCGTAGTGCTTATTTGTATCAAGGCCCGAATATTTATGGTTTATTGACAGACGATCAAAAAAAGCAAGCCGATAAATTACGAGATCGTGTATTTAATTATGTGGATATGAAAGATTATGTGCCAATTGGCTACGGCTTGAAAGGAATAGGAATGATTATTCCTGTCGATTCAAAAGAAGATGTTGGGTTAATTGACCGCCATATGTGGGGTGGCTATGATTATGATCAGCACGGAAATTTACGTGTGCCTCAAGGAAAAATGATTGCGGTGCGAACGGCACAGACAAAAATATTTATTCAAGGACAGATGAATCTGTTAGCATTACTTGAACAAAAATTGAAAACAAGCGGTGGTGGGTTGTCTTCTTCGGAAGAAATTTTTATAGATAGTCAACGAGTGTTAGCGATTGTTGACGGTATTTACCAGTTGGTGGAACAGGCAATCAGTAACTTAGAAATAGAGTATAAACAAGAAATCAGCGCAATTGAACCGTTATGGGAAGAAACTCTTACAACTGCCCGAAATGTAGGTGCGCATTTGGAAGAAGGAGAAATACTCTCTGCATTGTCTGCCGGAGGTTGTACGCAGAGTACGCTAGTTACAGAACCTATTTCTGATTTAAAGAGTGATTTTGGAGAGATAGAAGCAATTGGGGCAGATTTTATTTCATTAGCCAATCAAATTCAATCCAGTGTTGCTCAGCAGTTAGCTACTGATAAAGACTTAGCTAGACAGGTGGGGATTGGATGACGAAAGAACAAGAAAAACAATCGATACCCCTTGCACTAGAAGACATTGAAACAGATTATTTAGCTAACCGTCGATATTATGAAGATCAGGGTGAACAATTGATGTATGAACGAAATCAGGTCAATCGTTCATTGGATGAATTTTCAGATTCTACAGCGTATTATTTACGTAAGTTTGGTGTAGAAGAAAGTGAACTCTTGTCCTCTATGCGATTGATTGAAAATGGACGAGAGGAACTTATGCATGAGATCCAAAGAGAGCAGCAACGAGTAGATGATGTATTAGAAAACCACAGATTGAGGTATCAACGAGAAAGAGATAATTTAGAAGAACAGTTGTATGAGATAGGACGAGAAGAAGAATGACACAAGAAATGTTGGATATTGCAGATTTAAAAAAACAAATGGTTAAACAGATGGAAAAGATGATTATTCAGACCTCGATTGCAAGTACAGCTCTTGCAAAGGTAAAAACGAAAAAAGATAAGCTAAAGAAAAGTAAGACAGATACTTTAGCCGTTACTAAAGGAAGCATGGACGGTATAACAAGTGATTTGTCTAGTTCGCTCAAAGGATCATGGGGAACGAAAGCAAAAGAAAGTTTAGCAAGAAATAGTGAAAAAATGACAACATTGTCCTGATCTTTTCGTTTTGCGAGCAGAGCAATATGATAACATATGGCGAAAAATGGGGGTTGGGGTGTGCCCTAAATTTCCAATTTTTTTGTAAGTGTATATGCACTTGTTATGCTTGCCAGAGACAAAAACATGAGGATTAAGTTGTATAAGTGAAGCAGTTTATTACTTTCAGCAGAGTGTGTTATCGGCAATAGTCGCTAGTAGAAAAGCGGAATGATAAGCAAGGTGTTGTCCATGGTAAATCAACGTAGAGAGCCTGTTAAGTACTCTAAGAGGCTTTAAGGAATGGACGGCTAAAAGAAAGACCTCATGCTCTTGAATCCCCCAACCCATTGTTGGGGCTGCCGTCGTAGGTCGAATGGCTAGAAGCCATGAGATAGTGGTTTTTGTTCGTTTTGGCGCACAGAGGCGAAGCGACCCGATCCCCTTAACTTGATTCTAGTTAAACAATTATCCGCGAGACATTTTATGCTACACTTTTATAGACTATGTTTAGGAAAGAGGGGAGTATTTTAACTGTAGAAATGACTGGTTTTTTAATTCAAGATGAACATATGGGCACAGTAACACAAATGAACCATACTTTGGAATTCCAAAGTATGGAACAGTTGGCTCTTTATTGTATAACTGAAAAAACCAGAAGAATTTTCTAGAGAGAAACTGCTTCTGAGTGTTTGAGTAAAATCCGGCATTTAGAAGCTGCAGCAATCTCAGTGTTTCTATTCTGTTTT
Source organism: Enterococcus sp. LJL128 (assembly GCF_056924295.1). Taxonomy (NCBI): domain Bacteria; kingdom Bacillati; phylum Bacillota; class Bacilli; order Lactobacillales; family Enterococcaceae; genus Enterococcus; species Enterococcus sp. LJL128. The sequence goes on from NZ_JBXPBP010000005.1 coordinate 84,291, forward strand.
TTTGACGTTGTATCGTTTTCTTCATAAAAAAGTATAGTTCTCGTATGCAAACATATGTTCTTGTGGTATCCTAAATAAAAGGATAACGGAGGTAATCTATGAAAACTGTACGATGTGAATGGGCAAACACTAGTGAATTGGATCAAACATATCATGATGAAGAATGGGGTGTACCTATTCATGATGATCAAAAGCTCTTTGAGTTTTTATTATTAGAAAGCATGCAGGCTGGTCTGAGCTGGTCAACAATTTTGAAAAAAAGAGCAACGTTGACAGAGGCATTTGATCAATTTGATTATAAGAAGATTGCATCTTATACGGAACAGAAAGAAGCGGCGCTGCTTCAAAATCCAGGTGTTATCAGGCATAAACTAAAGATTGCAGCAGCAATAACCAACGCTCAAAAATTTATAGCTGTTCAGCAAGAGTTTGGCAGCTTTGATCAATATATTTGGTCATTTGTTGACTACCAGCCGCTAGTTAATCACTGGCAAGAAGCAAACGAAGTGCCGGCTTCGACAGAACTATCAGATAGAATCAGCAAGGATTTGAAAAAAAGAGGCTTTAAATTTTTAGGTACCACAACAGTTTATGCATTTATGCAGGCAGCAGGTCTTGTTGATGATCATTTACCCTATTGCTTCAAACGAGCTGTCACATAAATAGGGTTTCATTTTTAGAAAAATTCTGTTAAACTAATTGAAACACAAAAATAAGGATGGTGAAGCATCCGATTTCTTTTGATTCTGTATAATCGGCAGGATAAAAGTTATTGGAAACGAGTAGATAAAATCAATTGAACAAGCAAAAAACATTCTCAAAGGGGATGCTTATTTAGGCTTGCTTCAATGGTTTTATTTACTCTAGCTGAGCCTTTTTCTAAGCTGTAGAGTAAATAGACTCTACAGCTTTTTTTGTGTTTTATTTTATTTAGGAGGGAAAGGAAATGACAAAAAGACAAGTAAAGGACTATAGGCTGCCGCAGGCCTATGAAAAAGGCAATGGAAATATCTGGACTGATTCCTATATTTCCCAACAGCTGTTAACGGCACATTTAGATCCTGATTTTGATGGTGCTAGTAGAAAAGCGGCATTTATTGATGCTTCTGCAGATTGGATCGAAAAAGAGTTTCCTGTTAAACAATTTTCAAAAGTGATTGATTTTGGTTGTGGTCCGGGCTTATATGCAGAACGCTTAGCTAAGAGAGAGTATCAAGTAACAGGCATTGATTTTTCTCGGCGGTCGATTACAAAAGGGCAGCGTAGGGCTGAAGAACAGCGGTTGGGGATTAAGTATATTCAAGCTAACTATTTAGAGTGGCAACCGTCTACAGCGTATGATTTAGCCCTCTTCATTTATTGCGATTATGGAGCACTTAATGAAGAAGAACGCAGGAAAATATTAGCTGTAATCTTTGATTCTTTGAATGAAGGCGGTCAGTTACTGATGGATAACTTTACAATCAATCAGTTAGCAGAAGTCCAAGAAGAATCACAGTGGAGTTATTGGGGAGAAAGCAGCTTCTGGTCAGATGGGGAGCATATTGTTCTAAGTCGAACAAAGAAATATAGCGGAAATCTTGTTTTAGATCAAGCGATTGTTAATACGAATGAACAGCAAAAGATATACAATATCTGGAAATACTTTTCAACTAGGGAAACATTGCTCGGAGAGTTAGAAGCAGCGGGTTTTGTAGTTAGAGAGTTCTATGAGAATGTTGCAGGAGCTCCTTTTAATGTGAATAGTGAAACAGTAGCAGTCATCGCAGAAAAGCCCGGAAGCCTGGATTAAATAATAGAAAAGAATAGAGATAAAATAACGTGATTTTATTAGTAAGCTATTTGTTGACGTTAATAAAATGTAGAAAAATATTTGTTCATTTGTTTAGAAATAAAAAGCAAGAAAAAATCCCAAATTTACAGGAAATACTGATATAATAAGCTTGTCAAAAACTTTTATCACTGTTTTTTCTTCTTTGTCAAAGAGATTTGGTAGAAAGAAGATATATTATTGGCTATCTTTAAGGTGTCGAAAGGAGATTTTATGAAAATCAGTGAGCAATTAAAAAAACATCGAAAAATAAAACAGCTCTCTCAAGAAGGGTTAGCTGAGGTCGTTCATGTTTCCAGACAAACCGTTTCGAATTGGGAGACAGGACGAAGCTATCCTGATTTGCAGAGTCTGCTTCTGCTTAGTGATTATTTTGAAGTCTCTCTTGACGAATTAGTGAGAGGAGATGTTCCAATGATGAAAAAAACAGTAGAGGTAAGAAAGATGAACCATTTGGCGTGGGTGATGTGTGGAGGCTTTATCCTGATGATTGCCTTAATGCCATTGGTAAAATATTATGGCTGGTTAGGAGCCGTGGGTCCCGCTATTGGCATGAGTATCATGCTGGGAGCCGCAGTTGCGATTGAACGCCTGAAGAAGAAGCATGATGTTCAAACCTATTCTGAAATATTAAGTTTTATGGAGAATAAAGAAATGACGACTGAGCAGGTTGAAAAAGAACGCCGCCACCTGAAACGGCAAAAATGGCTGTTGGCTTTGGGGTCAGGAATTCTAACAATCATTCTTCTTTATATTGTATTAAAAATTTTCTAAAGTATCTAACATGTATCGCTGAGCGGTCTTCTCGGATTAGGGGAAGTCGTAGGCTTCTTCTTTAGCCAGATTCTAGGAGATAGGGCATAGGATTGTCTTATCTCCTCTTTGTTAATTCTATAATAAACAAAATCTCTTGACTCGTTCCTTAAGGTCATAGTTTATAATAGGACTATACAAAAACAAAGTATCAGGGAGGGCAAACATATGAAGCATGAATGGCGCAAAGAAGAAAAAGAATTGTATTTTCCCAAGAAAAAACCGATGGAACTAACGATTCCTAAACAAAAATTTTACACAATTACTGGGAAGGGAAATCCAAATAACGAGCAGTTTGGTATAGATACTGGAGCATTATTTGCTATGTCGTGGGGAATGAAAATGATGCCGAAGAGTGGCTTCATACCAGAAGGCTATGAGGAGTATGTAGTATATCCATTAGAAGGTATCTGGACGCTAAACAAGGAAGATGTTCGGCCGGATGGCACATTTGATAAGGAAGATTTGATTTATAAGCTGATGATTCGCCAGCCGGATTTTGTCACTGAAGAAGTAGCGTTGATGAATATCGAGCAGGTGAGTAAAAAGAAACCTAGTTCCAGTAACAACAGCGTAAAATTTGAAGAGTTGGAAGAGGGACATTGTGTTCAGATTCTTCATGTGGGTCCCTATGATGATGAGCCGGAGAGCTTTGCTAAAATGGATGTGTATTGCGAGCAAAACGGTTTGACTCGCAGAACCCTAGCACATAAAGAAATTTATTTAAAGGACGCAAGAAAAACTGCCCTCGAAAAGATGCATACCGTGTTGCGATACTATGTTGAATAAGCAATAGGATCCTAGCTTGATTTAGCTGGACAAAAGCAGTAGCCGTCAAACAGCTGCTGCTTCTCTTTTATATCAAGGCTAAAATACTGAAATACATAGAGAAAATGGTCAATAGGTCAGCAAGCTATTGCTTCTTGTTTTCAATTGTTTTATAGTCGAGAAGAGGGGGTGAAAATGTGGAAGACATTAAAGATCAATTAGGAAAGAAAATTAGGGTGCTGCGGGAGGAAAAAGGATTATCCCGGGCAGAATTTTGTGATACGGAAGCTGAGCTGACTGTTCGCCAGCTGGTTAGAATAGAGGCGGGAGAATCATTGCCAACACTGCCTAAGTTAGATTTTATAGCCAAACAGTTATCAGTTCCTGTTAGTCAGTTGATTGATAAAGAACATGTTGAATTACCAAAGAGATATTTACAACTAAAACATAGATTATATAGACTCTCTACCTATAATGAAAAAGAACGACTTTTAAAACAAGAAAAATATTTTAGTGAAATATATGAAAATTATTATAGTCGATTACCTGAAGAAGAACAGTTGGCTATTGATGTACAACAAGCTGCGATGGATGTCCATTTAACCGAAAATGCAGATTTTGGTGAAGGGCTACTTAATGACTATTTTTATCAAATTATGCAGAAAAAAAAATATACAACAAACGATTTGTTGATTATTAATCTGTATTTTCATTGTATCTTTTATAATAATTATGACGAAAAAATATTTATATTAATTGTTAGTAAAGTAGTAGATCAAGTAGCAATTTTTATGGAAACTGAATTGTTTTTGTTAAGTAAATTATTATTGACAGCAGTTACTGTAATGGAAATTAATAATAGGTATGAAAAAATGATTGAGATTGTTTCAGTTTCTGAAAGGATTATGGAGATAAATCAAGATTTTCAAAAGAAACCTGTAATGGATATGATTGAAGGAAAATACTATCTTCATTCCCAAGGAAATATAAAGATAGCGAAACAGAAATATCAAGAAGGAGCTCAATTAGCACAATTACATAGAGACCAAGTATTAAGTGAAAAGATTATGCTGGAATGGGAGAGCGATCTCGAAATGTTCCAAACCAAGAAGGATAAGTAAAGGTGGCGCTATGGAAAATATTAAGGAAGAGTTGGGTAAGAAAATCAGGGGATTACGGGAATCCAAAGGCTTATCCCGGGCAGAATTTTGTGATACGGAAGCTGAGCTGACCGTTCGCCAGCTGGCACGGATCGAGGCTGGCGAGTCTTTACCAACCTTGCCGAAGCTGGGGTTCATATCAAAACAGCTGTGTGTTCCTATAGGTCAGTTAGTTGACGAGAGGCATGTGGAGTTGCCTAAGCGATATTTACAATTGAAAGAAAAACTCTATAAATTCTACACTTATCAAGATACTAAGAGAGCAACAGAAAAAGAAAGTTATTTTAATGAAATTTATAGGGATTATTATACTGGGCTGCCAGAAGAGGAACAACTAGCGATAGATGTTCAGTATGCATCTATGGATGTGCATCTTGCGGAAAATGCAAATTTTGGCGAAGGAATTCTCGGAGATTATTTTTCTCAGATATTACATAAAAAAGAGTATACAATCAATGATTTGCTCATTATTAATTTATACTTATACTGTTCATATTACGGAAAGTACAATGAAAAATTGGAATTGCTCTTATTCAATAAATTAATACAGGCAATAGAGGATTTTGTTGATATGGAACTGTTTTTAGTAAATAAAATAATGATAACAGTAGTAAATATTTTTTTTGATAAGAAAGACTATGAAAAAATGCTGGAAGCTATTACTACCACTAAGCATATTATGAATATGACTCAAAATTTTCTTAATAAACCTATCATTAATATGGTTGAAGGAAAATACTGGCTTTTTTCTCAAAAAAACTGGAAAAAGGCTGAAGATAAATATAGGGATAGTATTCAGTGTGCAAAGCTTTTTGGTGATAAGGTTCTAAGCGATAAGCTGCTAAAGGAATGGCAGGATGACTTGGAACGTTTTCGCAAAGGAGAGTTTTAGTAAAATAGAAAAATAATAGCTATCGAATCAGCAAGAAGCCCGAAACATAAGACCTCCTAAAATCTTATGCTCCGGGCTATTTAGAATATACATCACTTTTAGCTGTTTAGTGCTGATTTGTCATGATTAGTACAAATAGATTGTAGTAAGTGAGACAAATAACAGTAAAGGCAGCTACTGTCAATCATCATATGTGAAGCGCATTGTTCTTAAAACGGGTCTAAACAACTTTTTTATTTTTTACTCTTTCCCCAACTATTTACTTGAATCAATTTGTTTTCTTTTACCTGCCTCCTTTTTGTGAAGATATATCAGCATTTCTAAAAAGGTCCTGAGAAATTCTGATTTTATTAGGGTTTTTATAACGCGTAAACGACTTTTGGCGTTTTTTTAATTATATGTAAGGGCTGCTGGATTGTAAATGACATCGATGTCATAGGAGGAGAATCAAAATAAGTTTGGAATATAACTAAATATCCAAACTACGTCTGCTCTACCATCCGAATCAACGGAGGACAGAAGCAGCTTACTACACTTCGTTCCGATAGCATCAAGAGGTTGTGAGAAAAGTGTTCAGCTCCGAGTACCTACTTGGTTCTCAACGTTTAGCACTTCTATCCCATCCTTGTTTGTCTGCTATCGGCACAAAAAAGTGATTTATTCGGTTTTCTTTTGAGGCAAAATGATGATAAAGGTTGAGCCTTCACCAAGCTTTGATTTCACGATAATCTTTCCATCGTGGAGTGTAATGATTCTTTTAGCAATCGCCAGTCCAAGTCCGTTGCCATGTGACTGGTGGGAGCTGTCGCCTTGATAAAATTTATTAAAAATTCTTCGCCGAACTTTATCCGACATACCTGCTCCGCTGTCTTTAATATTTACTTTGACTTCGTTCCCTAAACGGTAGCAGTTGATTTGAATAGTTCCTTCATTATCGGTGAAGCGAATAGCGTTGCTGAGTATATTAAGCCAAACCTGAATCAGCAGGTCGGAATCACCATAAATCAAAACGGGATTTAAATTTAAGCTCATAGTCAGATTTTTTGCTTCCCACTCCTTTTGAAGGAGAATCAAGGCGTGTCTTAGCTGTTCGTCTAATGAATAGCGTATTTTTTTCAAGGTAATACTTTCCTGATTTTCCACCTTGGACAAAAGCAGAATATTCGCTGACAAGGTACTCAAACGAGCTGTTTCTTCCGTAATAATCTGTAGATATTTGGTGCGCTCAGCTTCTGTAAGAGCCGGATTTTGCAGCTGTTTGGCAAAGCCGTTAATCGAGACCAAGGGTGTTTTCATTTCATGAGAAAAATCATTGATAAAGCTTTTATGGACGAGTTCAACATTCTGCAGCTCTCTGGCCATAAGATTAAAATTCTGAATTAAATCTTCTAAGTCATTATTCATTCCAGTAGGATCAATCTGTATATCAAAGTTTCCATCAGCTATTTGCCGGGTTCCTTCAACCACTTTATTCAATGGGCGTAATATCCGTTTACTGAAGAAGGTAGCAATTAATGTGCCGATTACTGTACAAGATAACAAGGTGATTATCAGTCGGATTAACGGATAACCGAATAATGACTCCACAATTCCAAAGTGCATGAGAATAACTAGAAAGATGCCTGAGATAATTGCTGATACGAGAAGAATCAATGCAATAACTAGAGAAAAATGAACGTACATGGAGCGTCTATTTCGATTCATGTGCAGCTCCTTTATAGCCTAATCCCCGAATAGTAATGAGGGAAAAATCAGCGGAGTCGGCGAATTTCTCTCTAAGCCGCTTGATATGAACATCGACTGTTCGCTCGTCTGTCAAAGAGTCTGCGCCCCAAATATCGTTCAACAGCTGTTCTCGAGTGAATATTTGATTTGGAAAAGACAGCAGCTTATAAAGAAGTAAGAACTCTTTTTTTGGTAGTTCAGTACAGTTGTCGTCATGATAAACTGAGAGACTGTTTTTATCAAGGAGGGTATTGCCTACAGATAGGCGCCCTTCCAAGTTAATTTGAGCTCTGCGAAGCAGGGCTTTTATCCGCAGCAGCAGCTCGTCAAAATCAATTGGCTTCACTAGGTAATCATCGATACCAGCTAAAAATCCATTCTTTTTATCTTCTGGTGTTCCCTTAGCGGTTACCAGAATAATCGGCAGCCGTTCGTTTTCTTTCCGAATAGCTGCAACCAGCTGATAACCATCTAAAACAGGCATCATGACATCAGCTACAAGTAAATCTACAGCGTGTTCTTCCAGAATAGCCAAGGCATCTTTCCCATTGGCTGCTTCCATTATCTGATAACCATCCTGAACAAGTGTAGCTGCCATCAGCGTGCGTATATTTTTATCATCTTCTGCAATCAGAACTGTAATCATGTCATTCCTCCGTTCTTCTGTTTCACTATATCATAAACTAAAATCTTGTTGAAATGGAAAAAATAAATGATGTCTTACTCTAGCAGCTGGATTTGTCGAAAACAGTGGTCAAAAATATTAACTTTTTTATAAGAAAATAATGAAAGCGTTATATGTTTTTATAAAGCTCATTTGTTCATACTCAGTACATAATCCGATGGTAGTCTGACAGAGATAGAAAGAAATCTGTTGTTCTAACTGTTTTAGACAATATGGAACAACAGAGTGAATGAAGGAGAGAGAGTTATGCTTCAGGTAAAAAATATAAAGAAGAGTTATACTACTGGAGAGTTTACCCAGGTCGCTTTAAATGGTGTTAGTATCAATTTTCGGGAAAATGAATTTGTAGCGATTCTAGGTCAGAGTGGCTCGGGTAAAACAACCCTGTTGAATATTATCGGCGGACTGGATCAATATGATAGTGGCGATTTGGTTATCAATGGCAAATCAACAAAGAACTTTAAACAGGGTGAATGGGATGCTTACCGAAATAATAGTGTTGGTTTTATTTTTCAAAGCTATAATCTAATTACCCATTTAAGTATTTTGGATAACGTTGAGATGGGGATGACGCTTAGTGGTGTTTCATCTTCAGAAAAGAAACAGCGGGCAATGGAAGTTTTGGAGAAGGTTGGGCTGAAAGAGCATACCCACAAGAAACCAAATCAGTTGTCAGGGGGGCAAATGCAGCGGGTAGCGATTGCCCGGGCACTGGCAAACGATCCGGATATTATTCTGGCAGATGAGCCGACAGGTGCGTTGGATACTGAAACAAGTACGCAAATAATGGATCTGATTAAAGAGATTGCGGACGATAAGCTGGTTATTATGGTTACGCATAACCCAGAGCTGGCTGAGGAATATGCAGATCGGATTATTAATTTTAGAGATGGTCATGTAGTCGATGATTCAAATCCCTATGAAGAATATGAGCAGGATAATAATTATCAGTTGAAGAAAACGAGCATGAGCTTTTGGACAGCTTTGAAGCTTTCCGGAAAAAATATCGCTACGAAAAAGTGGCGGACTGGTCTGACAGCGTTCGCTGCTAGTATAGGGATTATTGGAATTGCGCTGATTCTGAGTCTTTCCAACGGGTTCCAGAAACAGATTGACTCCTTCCAGAATGATGCACTATCGGAATATCCAATTACGATTTCCAAACAGGCAATGAATATGGATGAAGACGCGATGAAGGAAATGCAGAGCAATTCCCCGACTAGCAAAAAGGAATATGCTAAAACGGATGAGGTAGTGCTGTATAACCCTGCTGAATCAAGTATTCGTCATACAAATAATATCACAGATGACTATATTGATTATCTAGGTGGTATTGATAGTGGACTAGCCAGCAGTATTGGCTACACACGTGTTGTCGGAATGAACCTTGTTAGGGAGGTCGACGGCTCTGCTCAACTAGTTAATTTTAATGCAGATGAGACCAGCGGAGGCGGCATGGGCGGATTATCAAGCATGAGTAATGCGGGCCTGTCTTCTTATCCAGTAACGACGGGCGGATCAATAAATGGATATTTGAAAAAGAATTATGATGTGATGGCTGGGAGCTATCCTGAAAATACCGATGACATTATTTTGGTCATTGATAATAAAAACCGTGTAGATGAAACGATTCTAAAAAATCTAGGCTTTGATATTACAGATAAAGAAGGAATTGATTTTAATGATATCGTTGGGACTGAACTGAAGCTGGTTGGAAACAATGACTACTATTCTAAAACTGACTTTGGCAACTATGTACCAAAAAATGATTACGAAGATATGTACAAAAATTCTACAAGAACATTGAAAATTAGTGGAATTCTTCGTCAAAAAGAAGATACACAAGTTGCTATTCTAAGCAGCGGAATTGCGTACAGCGATCAGCTGGTAGAAGAAATTATCGATGCAGAAAAGGATTCTGCAATTGTGAAAGATCAAAAGGATTCAGATGTCAATGTAATGACAATGGAAAAATTGGATGATACAACAAAACAATCCACGTTAGCTTATCTAGGCGGAGACAGTATGCCCCAAATGGTGTTTATCTATCCGACGAACTTTGAAGCAAAGGATGAGATTGTTAAATATTTGGACAAATACAATGACGGCAAAGATAATGCAGATAAAATCGTATACACTGACCTGGCTCAAACCATGACAGATATGACCGGTGGGATTATGGACGGTATTACTATCGTACTTATTGCTTTTGCCTCAATATCATTAGTTGTTTCTCTAATCATGGTGGGGATTATTACCTATATTTCTGTTTTGGAAAGAACGAAAGAAATTGGCGTTCTGCGTGCCTTAGGAGCCAGAAAGAAAGATATTACCCGGGTGTTTAATGCGGAAACGCTGATTATTGGTTTGTGCTCAGGCTTGCTGGGGATCTTGATTGCCTATCTGCTGACGCTGCCGACAAACATTATATTAGAAGACATGACAGGCTTAACTAATGTTGCACAGCTAAACCCGGTGCATGCACTGCTGCTGATTACAATCAGTGTTGTGCTGACATTACTGGGGGGAGCACTTCCAGCGAGATGGGCAGCTAAGAAAGACCCTGTTGAAGCACTAAGATCAGAATGATGAAATAGCCATAGCAGAGCCGCTCTTAAAAACAGGAAAAGAGCGGCTCTGCTTTTATTTATTCTATTGTGACAGAGTATCGCTTTTATGCTATTCTTAATGAAAAAGAAGGGAGAGAAAGCCGATGCCGAATCCAACATTTGAAAATCTGAATCAACATAGAAAAGAAGAAATTATCTCAGTTGTTCTTCAGGAATTTGAAGATCGGAGTTTAAATCAAGTGAAGGTTGCAGAGCTTATCAAGCGGTTAGGAATCTCTCGCGGTGCTTTTTATAAATATTTCGAAGATTTAGATGATCTCTATTTATACCTGCAAAGTTATTTTTCTGAGATTATTCATAGAGATATTATGAATTGTATTATGGAAAATCAGCAAAGGCTTTTTTACGGGATTGAGCGGTATCTAAAGCGTGTCGCAGAAATGAACCGCAATTCTGATTATTGGCGGGGAATTAAGCTGCTGGTGTTGGGCTCCAAAACCAGTTATTCGATGGAAACCATCGACATGGAAGAGTCGCCGATGATTCGAGCTTGGTTTTCTTTACTAGATAAAAATAATCTACACATGAACAGCGGAGAAGAAAAAATCTCCTTTTTATTCTTTTCAATGGAACTGGTAATGGATTTGTTGAGCAGCTTTCTGTTGAATGATTGGGAATCAGAACGGCTGCTGAAGGAATATAATTTTCGTGTAGCTTGGCTCTCTCATGGACTGACTAAATAATTAATAAGAGAAGAATTAAGCAAAAGCGAGCGGTTTATTTAGGAAGAAGCTAGGTCTGTGGTCACTCATCCCCAGCATCGTATGAATAAGAATTGTTATCTCAACATTAAAGAGCTGTACCAAACAATTCGTTTGATACAGCTCTTTTTTTACGGTTTAGCGATGACTTTTTGATTTAGTGGTTGTTCAAGAGTAGTTTCTTCATCCAGCTTTCTGAGGCGCTTGACCGCTTTGATATAGGAAGCAACTAAAACGACTGTAGAGCCAATCCATGCAAGAGGAGACGCTGCAGCTGCTCCTGTGAATCCAAATAAAGCAGTTAGGAAGATTGCAGCAAAGGAACGCATAAACAACTCCATAATACCTGCAAGTGTTGGAATCACCGTTTGCCCCAGTCCTTGCAGTGTATAGCGGACAACCAGCAGTATAGCGAGCACCCAGTAGAGACTGCCGTTAATATTGAAATAGACTTGTGCCAGATTTAAAACCTGAGTCTCACTAGAGCTGACAAATAGAGTAACCAGCGGTTTGCCGAAAAGAATCACAATACTGCCGGCAAGAATACTAAAGCCGATACTTAAGAATAAGGCACTTTTAACTCCTTGCAAAATCCGTCCGTATTTTTTGGCACCATAGTTTTGGGCGGTAAAGGTTGCCATGGTGATGCCGAAGGACATCATCGGCTGAATCGCAAACTGATCAATTTTACCTGAGGCAGCCTGAGCAGCAACGACATCTGTTCCTAAGCTATTGAGAGCTCCCTGCAGAATGATAGCGCCAATTGCAATGATGGAGGTTTGAAAAGCCATCGGCAGGGCGGCGTTTAAATGATCTCTAATTTCAGACCGCTCAAAAGAGAAATCCTTCCTCCGTATTTGAAGATTGGGAATTTTCTTTTGAATGTAAAATACACAAAGAATGCTGGCAACGACCTGTGCGGTAACAGTAGCCACCCCAGCTCCAGCTACCCCCATATGAAAGTTGATGATTAAAACCAAATCCAATACAACGTTGACAATACTGGCAACAATCAGAAAGACTAGTGGTGTTCGGCTGTCTCCCAAGGCACGAATGACATTGGACAATAAGTTAAACGCCATCGCAGCAAAAATTCCGATAAGAATGATTGAGATGAAGGTTTGTGCATCATCAAGAATCTCTACAGGAGTCTGCATCAGTAAAAGCAGCGGCCGAACAAAAATAAGACTAAGAATAGTAAGAATCACTGTGATGATACTGCTAATCAAAATGCTGGTAGCAAAGCTGCGTTTGACTCCTTGATAATCCCGAGCACCAAAACGCTGGGCGGTTATGATTGAGAGTCCTGAAGTCAATCCTTGAGCAAATCCGATAATTAGAAAAGTAATACTGCCGGTTGCACCAACAGCAGCCAAAGCATTTTTGCCTAAAGTCTGCCCGACAATTATCATGTCAGCCATATTATAAAACTGTTGGAAGATGTTTCCAATCAGTAATGGTATTGTAAAAAGAAAGATGAGTTTTAACGGTTTTCCAGTTGTTAGTTCTTTCATAAAAATAACCCCTTTGATTAGTTGGACAGCAACGAGAATCAAATACTTTAGCCTATATTACTCATTTTTCAGAAAATGTCTACACATTTTTTTGAAAATGGATGTTTTCTAATAAAACTTTTTCAGTTTGATAATAATATAACTGAATAGAGGAAATAACAAGGGGTTTTAGGAATGTTTTTTTGAAAAAATTGAATGGATAAAAAGTAATCAGCTTTTTATTGGAAAATTCCCTCTTAATAACAAAAAACAGCCGGATTGGCTGTTTTTAAAGTATAGAGCTTATTAGGCATAGAGGAAAGCATATAAACGCAGCCGCTTGTTGCCGGCTGTTAATCGTAATGGAAACAGGAGCAGACACCAGTTTTTTTCGGAAGTTATTTATATAGCTTGTTTTTAATACGCAGGCTGGCAGCAGTATGCATGATCCAGTGACGTGAAAAGGGCATTTGGATAAGTCCTTTGATGTCTTTTTTACACCAGTAGTCAATAAGCCAGCAAGCATTCTCATTGTCACTCACTACGTGTAATGCTTTAAGGAGCAGCTTGCTTTCCTCAGTCATTTTTCGCTTTAAATCGGGATACGACAGCTTTTTCAGCATAGCATCTGTACTGTCTTTTACAGCAGCGGCATAGTGATAGAGCTCTTCTATATCCAATGTATCAGAGAAGTCAGCAATCTGCTGTTTTACAAGTTCATTTCCAGTAGTGATAATAGATGCGCCAATCCGTTCCTGGTAATTCCCTGTAAAGAAAATCTGATCTTCACCTTTTATAAGAGAGTGGGTAACAATATCTTCAATTCTGAAAATGTGCCATATGGAATAAGCAATGGTTTTGTTATGGTATCCTTTGGCGTTGATAAAAGGAATGGCCTTAAAATCCTCCAAAGTCAGTTCTTCCTTCAGTTGATAGAGTACCTCCATCACAGATTTCCGCAGTTCCAGCAGCGTCTTTATGCCATCATCAAATGTAGCTTCTTTTTTCAGTTGTACCTGCATAGTTTTATTCATTTCCGACCAATCGTTAGTCATTTATTCTCACCTCGTAATTTTTGATTTAATTATAGGTAAAATGAAGAAGATGCAGTGCTTTTTTATAAGCATACAATTAATGCACACCTTAAAATACCTATTGATTATTTTCTCAGAACAGCCAACTCGGCTGTTTTTTTAGGAATTTCATGTATCTTGTCTGTTTAAAAAGAGATAAAGCCGCAACCGTTCCCATCTATATTGTAGACACAGATTATTCTTTGTATTCAGCGATGTCTATCGCCTTTATATAGACTTTCTCCCCATAGTCATCAGTTTCAGAATAGGTAAAACCGAGCTTTTCCAGTAAGCGGATGGAGGCTTGATTTTCCGGAAGAACCCCGGCTTTGATTTGTCGGCAGCCATGTGTGCTGAGGGAAGCGAGTACAGCACTGACTACTTCACTAGCATAGCCTTTCCGGGCTTGAGCTGGTGTGATAGTGTAACCCAGCCAGAAAGTACTATCTTCTTGTTTTAAGTAAATATCGCCAATCAACTCATTCGTTTTTCGATTGCTTACTGCAAATTGCGCACCTTTTGCAAAGTCGGGTTTCGTTAGCAGAAATGCTTGGTATTCTATTTTGCTCAGTCCTTTGAACCCCTGATGAATCATCCAATCCAGATTATTTCGATAAAGCATAAAGTTATCAATATCCTTTTCTTCAAAAGGTCGGACTAGGCAGCGTTGTGTTTGTATGTACATGACAGCTCCTTTAATGTTTCTTTTTCTTTATTCTATACTAAATAAAAAGAAACAGAAAGTTTATTTCAGTGTTGAAATAAGCGGGTGTTTAACGGAGAATAGCTAACCGCCGGGCATTTTGATAGAAGCTCGCAAAACATGTTTATTTATTGAGAGGTCTATAAATTTTATTCATGCTAGACTTGAAATCAAGGAGGTGTTTAGGAATGATGGAACATTTTGATCAAGTCCTATCTTATATTGAGAAACAGTTGAAAGGAGAGATAAATTCGCAGAAAATTGCTAGAATTTCCGGCTGTACGTTTGCTTCGTTTCAAAAAATGTTTTCTTATATTGTCGGCATTCCTTTATCCGAATATATTCGACGCAGAAAGATGAGCCGGGCAGTTTTTGATTTGCTGGAAGGGAAAAAGATTTTGACTGTATCCAAAGAATATGGATATCATTCGCCGACAGCATTTAACCGGGCCTTTCAGTCTATTCATGGTTTCCCGCCTTCTGAAGTAGTACATAGAAAGGAAGAACTGACTATCTATCCAAGATTGCGGCTATCGCTTAGTGTTTCTGGCGGAGAACAGTTTCAGTATCGTTTGGAGGAAAAACCTACACTTTTCTTTGTAGGTAAGAAGTATCCGTTAAGTTCTGATATTGAGAGGAATTTTCACGAAGTTCCCTTTATTTGGCAGAATTTTATGGGGAGCGAGCTAGAGCAGCAGCTTGTAGAATACCGCAAACAAAATCAAAGTCCAATCTTCGGTATAGCAGTAGCTGAAAAAGCACAGCCTGCTCATTACTATATAGGTGTTTTCAAGCAGCTTGAAGCTGACTGCCCGGATGGATTAGAAGAACTAGTCTTACCGGCTCAGCGCTGGCTGCTGCTAAAAGGTCAGGGAAGCATGCCAGAGGCAGTACAGCAGCTGTACAGAAGGTTTTATCAAGAATGGCTGCCGGTGTCAGCGTATGAATATGAGCTGAAAACAGATGTGGAGGTTTATCCTTCTCAACAGGAGATGCACAGTAGTCAAAGCTGCGAGCTTTGGCTGCCTATCAGAAGAAAGGAGCTTAGCAATGAGTGAGCAAATTAGTATAAAGAATATTGAACCTGTAAGAGTTGCTTACAGAAGCTATCAGGGAGATGTGCGTTCAGCTGGAAAGCTGATGCCGTCAATTTTTAAAGCAATCAGAGGGAGAAATACAGGAGCTCCTTTCTTTTGTATCTACAAAACAGATCCTAAAACAAAAATCGGCGAGGTTGAGCTCTGTGTACCAACTGCAGAACAACCGGCAGCAGCGGATGTGGGCATAAAAACATTTCCTCAGATGCGGGCACTTAGCCTAATTCATAAAGGAAGTTACGATACGCTGGCTGCCGCCTATAAACAGCTATCCGTTTATATTCAGAAAAATGATTTGACTGTAACAGGGGCTTGCCGAGAGGTCTACATTAAAGGTCCGGGTGCATTGTTTAAAGGAAATCCGGCAGGATATATCACAGAGATTCTGATGCCTGTTGTTTGGGAGGAGCAAGAAGATGATTGAAGTAAAGGGAGTCACAAAACGATATAAGACAGGTGTGACTGCGCTTAATCATCTGGATTTACAAGTCAATGAAGGAGAGATATTCACTTTGCTTGGTAAAAATGGTGCGGGAAAATCTACTCTGATTGATTGTCTGACTACGGTCTGTCAGCCAACTGCTGGTTTAATCCGCATAGGTGGTGAAGAGTTGACCGAAAGAAACGTTTTTGCCATTCGACGACAGATTGCCTGTGTAGGTCAGCAGATTTCTATTGATACGTTTTTGACACTGAAAGAAAATATGCAGCTTCAAAGCAAGCTTTACCAAGTAGAAAAGGCAGCTGCTGAAAAAAGGATAGCTGAGCTGATTGAAATCTTTGAGCTGGAGGGGTACACGGAACATCCGATTATAAGCTATTCAGGGGGTGTAAAAAGGCGGCTGGATATTGCGATGAGTCTGGTTTCATCGCCAAAAGTAATTTTTTTAGACGAACCGACTGTAGGCCTGGATGTCTTTTCCCGCAAGGCACTTTGGGGCTGTATCCGTAAAATCAACACGGTCTTAAAAACCACGGTCTTTTTGACAACGCATTACTTGGAGGAAGCCGAGGTCTTGAGTGATCGTATTTTTATCATGGATAAGGGTCGAAAAGTGATTGCAGGCAGTCGGCAGGAGCTAACGGAGTATCTGCAGCAGCGTGTGATCCAGTTGACTTTTGACACAGCACAGGAACAACAACAGGCCTACGCAGTGTTGCTTCAAGAAAACCTAAAAGCTGCAAAGCAAGAAAGAAAACAGCTACGGGTAGAATCTGAAAATATTCAGCTGATTACAGAATTATTACTTAAGAAAAAGCTGGCATTTAGTGGTATTCAGTTAAAACGGCCTTCATTGGAGGAGATATTTATTGAGATTCTTTCAGAAAAGGAGCTGGAAAAATGAGTCTAAAAAGTTTGCTTTGGCGCAACATGAAATGGCGCTATCATTACCGGGTTACCGTTTTTGTTACGATTATTCAGCCCTTAATCTGGCTGCTGTTGTATAGCACGGTAGTCTCAGGAGCGGACAGAGTAGCATACACCTCTTTTATTTTGCCGGGAATCATGATTTTAGTGATGCTTGGCGCCTGCAGCAGCAGTGGAATGATGAATTACATGACTAAAAACGAAGGTAGTTTTCAGCGGCTGTTAAGAGCACCTGTATCTAGGACGAGTATCATCAGTGCACAGAATCTTGAAGCGGTTGTTTTATCATTTATTGAAATTTTCTTGTTGATGATTATTAGTCTGGGGTTGTCAGTTCGGTTTCAGCTATCAGTATCAGGGGGACTTTTAGCAATCCTGATTCTCTTTTTAACTGGTTTTTTCATGGCAAATGTTGCCTACAGCATCAGTCTGAAGCTGCCAAATGAAATCATCTATGAAACCGTGATGAATATGATTGTGCTGCCGCTGTTTTTTGCGAGTACGGCCCTGCTTCCGTTAGAGAATATTTCTGACGGAATTCGCTGGCTGGTCCTGCTGAACCCGTTTACCCATGTGATTGAAGCTCTCCGCAGATTATTAAATGGGCAGTCTCTGCCGCTGAAGAATACCTTGTTTTTAATTATCCTTTTAGTGGTTTTATGTATCATGGGACTGCTTTTTTCAAAGCATATGCTGAAAAAGGAAAGCAGTAAATAGTGGTTTCTTTTCCGGATTTTCTATAGTAAAGTGAAAGAAAATAATTTAGCTGAAAGAGGGGAAGCAGTTGACTGATAAAAAGGGGACAGCAATCGAAGATGTCCTGACCTATTTGAAGGAACACGCCTCGGAAAAGTATAAGAACAATGTTGTTAAACTGGGGATTCCAGAAAAGGAAACATTGGGTGTGGGGACAGCAGATTTGAGAAAATTTGCTAAAAAGCTGCCTAAGGATAAAACGTTTATTTTAGCCTTATGGGCTACTGGATATCATGAATGCAAAATACTAGCTGTTTTGGCTCTGCAGCCGGCTGACTATACTGAAAAGGAAATTGAGACATTTATGTCAGGAATTCAGTCGTGGGACTTGTGTGATTTATTTTGTAAAACAGTGCTGATTGCACGCGCAGATTACGATAGTTGGATTAGAAGCTGGATTGATAAAGAAGAGTTGTATTATAAGCGGGCAGCATTTACGCTAATTGCCAGTACATCTGTTCATGTCAGTCTGACGAATGAAGAAATTCAAGACTATCTAACACTGATTAGAAAGTATTCAGCAGATGAACGCCTGCTGGTCAAAAAGGCTGTATCCTGGGCATTGAGAGAGCTGGGGAAAACGAATGAACAAGCGAAGGAATGGAGTATTGAAACTGCAGAGATTCTTACAAAGCAGACGGATAAAGGTCAACAATGGGCTGGGAAAGATGCGTTGAAGGAACTGTCTACCCTTGTAAGAACAGAAGGACGTACTCGGCTAATATCTTCCAAATCGAAAATGGGTAGAGCGCTTTAGCTATCAGTTTTAGCTATAAATAAGTCTTCAACGCTTTCTACTCCTAAAAACCGAATAAATAGCGGTCCCAAAGCTGTAGCTTTGGCAATAAGCCGGACTATATGAAAATGGAGCCATTTTCATATAGTCCGGCTTATTTCTGAGAAACACAGTGAGGCATGAGCTGATGTTAAACAGTACCTCCCTGGTTCTTGAAGCAAAACACTTTTGATTACCCCCTTTAATAGACACCTCAGGAAATAGATTTTTTGAATTTCTTTATTTTCTTAAGAGCCCATTCATAGTGACTTGAGGTTGTAGAGACAAAGTAGCTGCCTAGAGTAGAGCCGCCAACCCATGCGAATACGCCTTTAGAGAATAATTCATCGTTTGAAAATCCCTCTGCCAGCTTCATGACTTTTGCGTGACTAGCTTTGAGAAGGGCCAAGGCTTCAGCGTAAGAACTGTCTTTGTTTTGTTCCATAAATTCCACATTCATCGCACCGTATGACCGCCAATTGTAGCCTTCTTTAAGAAACTGTTTATGCTCTCCAGCCATATTTGATTCTACCCAGTCTAATAGTAACTGATGCCATTCATATAGGTGAATTAGCACATCGTGAACGTTTCTGTCTCTATTCCAATGCTCACCCTTTTCCTTACTTACGTCAAAAGAGAAATCTGCTGTTTGCTGTTCAGCTGATAGTGAATCTAGTAAGGTCGTCAGCTCATTAAAGTTTGTTTCTCCCGCAGTGATAAGATCGTTTTTTGTAGTTGGTCTAGCCATTTTTAGTCTCTCCTTTTAGTTCATAATTTATATTCATAATTAACTTCTGTCTTAATTATCAACTGTTCCCTAAGGTACGAGTCAAGAGGTATTTTTTCATTTTTAATGACAATCGCTAATTAGAGGAACAAACATACAGCTGCTGATTTTCGATTTACTTATAAAACGACGGAGAATATGGGCGATACTCTTACTTCCTTCTGTTTTTAGGCGATTTTATTTTCCCAGTCAGTAGGTGTTAACACTCAAAAAGGTGTTGGCAGATGTTCCGCCAACACAAAATATTCAGGTTTTATAGAATTATTTTTAATAATAAGGAAGCTCTATGATGGTTTCCTGTTTTGATTCGTCTATTTCTTCGTCACTAAGATAATATTCATAACAATAGTGCATGAAGTTATCTCCGTTTTCCTTGATCTGATTAAGCAAGGCATCATAGATGGGAACCATATCGTCATATTTACCCACATAATGTACAGACAATGCTTTGTAGGAAGGCAGTACATATGAAACGATGCCGTCTTTTTCCGGAAGCAGCTGATCTACAGGAAAGCCGATTTCCATTTCCATCTGAGACTCATCAATTTTTCCATCATCATCCATATTTTTAAAGGAAACAAAAGGGTTGCTAAGTATATTGGCCCCTTGTTCGCTAATATACTTACCTAGCTTCATAAAGGTTGGACCAATAATAGTTGGCAGCTCTGTAACAACCAGTCCTTTTTGCGTGAAAGAAACAATTTTTTGTTCAGGTTTTGTGATTTTTTCAATAATCATAGGTACACTCCTCTCGTTTTTTTTATTCTAACATGGAGAAGTGCCATACCATGTCATATTATAAATTGTTTTCTAAAAAATATTTTGCATGTGCACAAATTTTTTCTTTAACCCAGAGAGGTTCGATAATTTTGACATTGCGGCCGAACGGCAGTAAAAAGCTATAGAGTTCGTCCAGCTCTGTAAATTCAAACGTAATATTATAGCTGTTATCTGGATTGACACTTACCTCATCATAAAAAAAACGGTCATATTGGTTATAGGCGATACGCTTGCTGAATTGAAGAGTCACTTTAAACTTGTCAAAAAGATTATCGATACTTTCGGGTAATTTAGGATGAAAGTATTCATCTAGTATGGTGATGCTTTTTATACAGTCGATTCGAAAAAGCTGATGCTCCTTTTTTTCAGGTACATAGCCTAGAAGAAACCAGCTTTGACTTCTAAAAATAATTTTCAGTGGTTCCGCAGTAATCAGCATGGTCTGCCCATAGCGGCTATAAAAGATAAACGTGATTTTTCTTACCAGCAAAATGGCTTTTTTCAATTGAGAAAAGGTGTTGTTGTTATGGGGCAGCGTGGCAGGTAGAGTGAGCTCCAGCCAATCCGTCAAATCAAAGGCGGATTCGAATTTGCGCATTAATTCATCCGTCTCAAGAATTCCCAGTGATTTAAGCAGGTTTAATGCCAAAAAAAGGTCATCCTTTTCTTCATTTCCTAAAAGTGCCTGATCTAAAGTGAAAGAATCCTCTAGAAAAATTCCGCCGTTTTTCCCCTTGACTGAATAAACAGGAATGCCAGAGACACTTAAAGTGTCAACATCTCTGTAGATTGTTCGAACCGATACGCTGAAACGTTCCGCCATTTCTTTTGCGGTTGTTTTTTTCCGGTAGAGCAGAATCAAAATAATTTCCAGTAAACGATTGATTTGCATAGAATCACCTCAAGTTGTCTTTTTCGGCTGCTTCTTAACAGAAGGTTTACACCTCTTGGTTGGTTAATGACTTGTTTCTTGAATACCTAAGATTCTTTTTTCCTCTACTGATAAAGGAAACTCATTTTCTTTAGGAAGAGCGGTCATATCAAAGCTGCCGGCATCAATTTGATTTTTCATCTGGTGAACTTCCTCGGTGATATCGGTGATGTTCGTTGTCCAGTGCCGGACATATTTTTCTACCATTTTCCCTCTTAGACCGAGCTGGATTGCTTTTCGTTCCATTTTTTCCAAATGAAGGTCTTTGTCGGGATCCCATTGGCAGCGTACTTCAGAGCTTTTCACTTTTTTCTGCCAGCTCTCATAGCTTGGATACAACTGTTCATCGTAAGTTGAAAGAACAACATGCTTCAACAGCTCTCTGAAACCGTCAATTGTTATGTCGATTGCCAGCACTCGTTCTTGCCCTTCTTTTGATGCCCAGCCGGAACGATACATCATCCATAGGAAGGAAGGCTTAATCCAGGTCATGCGCTCCAGCTTAAAAGAAGGACCGAAATGACCTAACGAAGTAGCCTCTGCGGCAATTTTATGATTATAGGCTTGGTAAACTCTAATCGTTTCTGAATTAAATGATGCGTAAATCTTTTTTTCCATAATAGACTCCTAACACAATTTGTTACCTTTTATTATATAGGAGCTGCTGAGAGATAAAAAGAAAACCATAGATTATTTTAAAGAAAGACGGGAAAATGTTTAACCACAGCAGCGTGGTATGAAGAAAATAGCTGCTGAACCAACGAATTGTTATCTAGACTTATGAAATAAGCTGTTTTCTTCTCCAAAAAACTTGGAACAAAAGCCAGCAATTTTCTGCTTTTTGTTCCAAGCCTCAAAGGTTTCTTCAGTTTTTTCCTGCCAATATACTTTGAGGCAGAGTCTAAAATATTTCGTTTTTTCACTTCCCCTTCTGTTCCAGCTGTTTCTTCTATGCTTTCTGAACAGGGAACTGAATTTCAGTCAGCCAGTCTTCTTCGCTATCTTTGTTCCAGATGCCGTCAATATAATTTTCACGGGGAGATTCCATCAGTTGATAGTTATTAACTTCAATAAAATGGACCAATGCGGCATAGGCTTGAGGTAGTCCAGCATAAGAACCCTTATGCAGAACGCATACAGCTGTTTCAACCTCTGGAAGCTCTTTAAAGGTAATAAGCTCACTATCGGTTCCCATTTCAGTAACGGACTGACAAATTTCAACATCGATGTTTTCTTCACGGTATTCATGATCGTGATACACGTTGAAACAATACTCAGGTTCAGCGCATTCACAGTTGAGGCGCTCCATTTCAGCACCCATTGCTGGTACATAGGAGAAAACTGCATTATATGTAGGCAGTATTGTTCTCATGGAAGCCACAATTACTTTCGGCAGGCTCTTTATCACCACATGATAGTGCTGAACAGCATCTTTTGAGAGAAGATAGCCTTCCAGCTGTGCCAACATGGCTGTTCGTTCCGCAATTTCTTTCATAATTTGCTGCTTTTTTCTTTGCAGCAGCGTGGCTTCGTCCACGCCATTTTGCACCTGTTTGATTTCTTCAAGAGTATAGCCAATCTTACGTAAAGCCAGAAGCTGATGGAGAGCCGGCAGCTGGCTGGAACTATAATAGCGGTAGCCGTTTTCCGGATCGATGTATTGGGGCTTTAGAAGGTCGACATCATCATAATGACGCAAAGCCTTGATTGTCACATGATTCATTTTTGAAAAAATCCCGATTCTGTATAATTTTTCTTCTTCTTTACAGTCTGTACTCATTGGACTCACCCTTTCAGAATAGCTGAAGCAGAAATTTCCTGCCTCAGCATAACGTCTATTGCTTTATTAGAAGCTACTCCCAGCGGAATAATTTGACAGCTAGACTGCCGCACAGCAGTGTAATACCCAGCATCAATAGAACAATCAACAGCGGATTCCCAACAGGTTCATTGATAGTCACTGACTTCAGCAGTTTAATCCCCTGAGTCAAAGGTAAAACACTGGCTACCTGTTGCAGTGCTTTGGGAAATAGCTCAAAAGGAATCATTGCCCCTGATAGAAACAGCATTGGAAAATAAACAAAGCTGCAGACTACATTAGCAATTTTTAATGTTGGGCAAAGGCTGGCAATCAACATACCAATACTGTACATAGCAATCATCACCAAAAAATATGCGCCAATCAGCTGCAGCCAACTGCCGTTCATCTGGTAGCCCAAAAAAGCAGTACTAACTAAAATGATTGTTCCGGCTGAAAGCAAGGCTGTGAGCATGCCGATAAAAAATTGTGCTGCCAAAATGAGCAGGGGACTGATTGGTGTGACGCGGTAATGCTTCAATATCTTTTTATCGCGATAATCACAAATTGTCAATGGAATACCCATAAATGCAGTCGCACAAATCCCAACTGCAAGTAAGGAGCTGAAACTGCTGTCCAAAAACGTGTAGCTGCCTTGAGCAACCTGCTGATTTCCAGCGATTGTTGCGATTAAGACTAATACACCTAGAGGCATGCCCACCCCAAAGAGGAGGCCATCGAAGGAACGTAGAGCCTGCTTTCCTTCGATTTTAACTAAAGTCAGAAATTTATGCATAGCTGATTCCCTCCATATGCTTTAAATAGGCTTCTTCTAAATGCTCCGCTGATGCTGCCTGAATAATTGCTTCTACCGTTCCTTCTACTACTTTTTTACCTTTGTTTATTAAGTAGAGATAGTCACATAAAGCTTCGGCTTCTTCCATATAATGGGTTGTTAAGAACATTGTCAGGCCCGCAGCCTTCAGCTGTTTTAAGATTGTCCAAACTTCTCTGCGGGCCTCAGTATCCAAGCCGGTTGTTAATTCATCCAGAAAAATAATTTCGGGATTGGGAATCAGTGCCAAAATAATGGACAGTTTTTGTTTCTCACCACCGGACAGCTTATTGACCGGTTGTTTTTCATATTGTGAAAGGTGGAACAGTTCTAATAGCTCCCGATAATCTCTGGGCTGTCTATAGAGGACAGATATTTCTTCGCAAAGCTCAGCTACTCTGATAGCCGGCTGATAGCTGGAAGACTGAAGCTGGACACCGATTTTTTGGAATATCTCCTTTCGATTTTTACCAGGCGTGGTTCCTAAGAGTGTTACCTCACCGTCGTCAAACTGCTTGATACCTAAAAGACATTCAATAGTCGTTGTCTTTCCAGCACCGTTAGGACCCAGCAGACCAAATACCTGTCCTTTTTCGACTGAAAATGTTAGCTGATTGATTATTGTTTTGTTTTTGATTGTTTTGCTCAAATCCTTGACTACTATGCAATGATTCATTGTAACTCCTCCCTTCAAAACCAATATATATCCTCCTGTAAGGGGAGGGTCAAGGGAAGGGGATGAAAAAATTTTTTGAAATTATTTGTGTAAAATGCTTCCGTTGCTCTTGACTTAAAGTTGGGTTTAAGGTTTAGACTTAGGATAGTTGATAGGTATAAGATTTGGAGGGAGAATAATGCAAAAAACAACCACTGTATTGCTGGTTACCGATCGGCCGCAGCAATCCTTTGATGTCGTTAAAATTTTGTATGACAAGCTTGTACAAGTAATGACTGAAAATCAGGAATTTAAACTGTTGCTTGCTTCTTATGAGGAAATGAAAGAAAGGTTTATTTCTGCGGATATTGTGTTGTTGGGTTATCCCAATCAAGCATTAATCGCTCGATTGTCCTATCTATATGGGAAGACCAGCTACGTTGATCTAATCGATTTATCTGCCTATAGTGTGATAGATGCCCAGCGCTTGAAGAGACAAATTTTGACGATTGATCAGTTGACAAAAGAAGCGTTTAACGACCATCATCAGTTAAAATGGAATATTCTTTGTACATTAAAAAAAAAGAGTCGTAAGTAACTTTATAGCCATAGCAGCCAAACAGCAATAGATGGTTGATGGTTACTAACAAGATAAGAGTGATGAAAATATTGTCAGAAAAGATTAGAATGTAGAAGATTGAGTCTGGGACATAAATAAAATCCCAGACTTCGGGCATCCCTAAAACCGAATAAGCGGTCTTCAAAAAGCAACCCCTTGAAAATGAGCCGAATAATCTCAAAAATAGGAGAAGCTACAGGTAGGTATCAATCAACAGCTACTCGGTTTCCCGTAGTGTTTCTTGACAATTTTTGGATTATTCGGCTTATTGCTGCGAAACACAGTGAGGGACGAGCTGATGTTAAAAAGTACCTACTCGGTTCTCGCAGTTGTTTTTGAAAATATATTAAAATTGTTCAAATTGTTTTGTTGTCTCTTTAAAGGATTTTTTTGCTTGCGTCACCCATTTTCCTTTGGCCGCTGTTGTTAAACTGCTTAGATAATTTGAGGAGTTACTTTTTAGAGCAGTAATTATTGTCTCTTCAGCTTGCTTCATTCGTTGTTTCCTTGTGTCGGAAACGTGTCTGCTATGACTAGCAGTAAACGAACGAATCAGCGATTTTTCCAAGTTTTTTCGAATATCCTTTAGTTCATCTTTTAAACTGTCAATCATTTAAATCTTCTTCTTTCTTTGAGATAATTCGCTCTTCTTCATAAATAGTTACTTGCTTTTTGTACTGTTGTTCAGTTTCTTCTAAAACACATTCTATTTTATAAGTAAGATTATTCACTAAATTTACTCCTTCTTCTTGTGCCTGTTCTACCATATGATAGGCATGCCTTAAATCCAGTGAATCGTGGTCTTCCTGCCTTGAAAATGTTGAACGGAGTCGTTCAACTGTTTCTTCGAGGAGGGAGTTGAAACGATGTTTTTCCAGAGTAGTTTGTTCTAATTCTTCCTCAAAACATCTTTTTTCTCTTTCGTAATCGTCTTCCAGTTGTTGTATTTTTTTATTGTAGTTCTCATTTTCCATTACGCACTTCCTATCTGACTTGCCAATCCATGGTCAGCTGCCAACTGTTCAGTAATTGAGGCTTTAATGGAGTCAATCAGCTGATCATAATGCTGCTCAATTTCTGCAGCTTTAGCAAGAGCTCGCTCATATTCTGCCACAGGCTCTGTCACAATACTTTCTTTTGTGGCACCACCACTTTGCAGAGCACTTAATTCTTCTGCTTCTGTCAGCGTTGCACCGACAGTACTTGCATTAGCTAAGGTATCCGCCCATAATTGCTGGGCGTCCTCTATTGCGTTGTTGTACATAGTTTTTAACTCTAAAAGTTCAGCTTGAATGGTTTGTTTCATTCCTTCTGTTACTGCTAGAGCTTCTGCAGCATCTAAAAAGATACTTTCAGTCGAGGAAAGCCCGCCACCACTCTTGGTTAATTTATTCCTCAAGCTATTCAGTTCTTTCATCCTCATTTTGGTCATTGTTTTGGCTATTTCTACACTGGATATTTTTTTGCCGTTTTCATCGACTAATGGTAGATAAGCACGGATAAAGGCTTGTTCTTCTTTAGACAGAAAACCAGTCATATCATGCCCTTTTCCGTTGTAAAGCTTAAATTTCTCACCGGGATAAAGACTGCCGAACATACTAGCGTATTTATTTAATGGATCATCTTCAGAAATAAAATAGACAAGACGCCCTTTATACTTATGAATAATATAGGCCATTTCAGCTTCACTGAATATTCGATTTAGAAATCCTGATTGATCAAAGAGCATACCTATCCCTTTGCCTAGTTTATTGCTAAGAGGAGCCGCATTGTATAATACGATATTAGGAATTTGATGAGACATCCCTAAAACAGCACCATCCCGTCCACCCTTCGAATGACCAGTCACGGTATCAACAGTATAATTCTGTTTTAAATTATTCAGAAAGGCGTTCCCTTCTTTAAAGTAAGCCGAACGGGCAGTATCTCCGTTTACAGCAATCGAACCATCCGCTATAAAATCCTGCATTTTCTCTCCCCAGCCATTGTCCAAATTGGTTCCAGCAAAACCAACGGTTACCTTCCCAGTGTTGTTATCCTTAAATGCTACACCGCTAAGACTGGTATTTTTATCGTAAAAAGCGTCAACTAGCTGTAGATTTGGAGGGAATTTTCCCTGCTCCTGAAGCTCCTCAATTTGTCTCCTAATTTGTCTTGAATCCAGACCATTAAAAAGTGCATTTTCTATCTCATAAGAGATAGTAGAAATTGCACTAGTCTCTTCGGTTCCTGAATTGATTCCTTTATCTTTTAGTTTGTAATCACTCATTGGTTATCCTCCTCAATTGAAGGTTGATAATCAATGGAATCTCTAAAAAAGATAGGTGGATTTTTTTCAAACTGAAATGTTAATTCCTTCGAACCAATTGAGGAGCCTTCTAACGCACCACGACCGCTTAGGACTATGGTTGGTGCCTGATTAGTAGGGATATCGTAGCGTTCTCTCAATTGCTTTACATTAGTGTCTTGATTGGTTAGCTGGTACTCCAATTCATACATTGGAACCTCTGGATTATACATTTTCCGTAGGTTTTTGTATTCGTTCAACTTGTCAAATTTTCCATATTGAACAAAAAATTTAAAATTTAATATCTTCTCTTTTAAAGCTGAATCAGTCACTTCTTCAGTTAAATGAAAGCCTTGTTCATCGTAAGTTACAGGATATTGCTTTTTTTCTGTGCTTTTTGACAAGTCATCTGGAATCCATGTCTGATAATAGTGTCCCTCAGCAGTTCGTGTATTTCGATTTAAACGGAGTACTATTCCTTCGCTAACCAAAGGATCATCCTCAGATTGGCTGATTGACATACTAGAGTTTAGAACCCAAGTTCCTTTGTCCTCCTCTTCAAACTCCTCGTCTCGATAGCCCTCCATATCGTAAAAATCCATTAAATTCTTAGTAGGATACATTGCCAAGACATTCTCAAAACCTTGTTCTACTTCCTCTTTATTTTTAACTTCACAACCACCCAAGCTTGTCATAATGAATAATCCTCCTATAATGCTCAAAATAAGTCGACAATTTTTCATGTTTTTCTCCTCTATTTAGATATAAATATAGACCGTTTTTGCTTCATCGAAAACTCACTTCAGAAACCTTGATTAGTTTATTGCCGAGGGAAACCGTATTGTATAATCTTCAGAAAGGCATTGCCTTTATCTTATAATCACTCATTGGTTATCCTCCGTATTTGAGGGCTGGTAGTCAATTGAGTCTGAAAAATAGACGGGAGGATTCTTTGTGAATTGAATGGTTAAATTCTTTGAACCAATTGAGGAGCCTTCTAACGCACCACGACCGCTTAGGACTATGGTTGGTGCCTGATTAGTAGGGATATCGTAGCGTTCTCTCAATTGTTTTACATTAGTGTCTTGATTGGTTAGCTGGTACTCCAATTCATACATTGGAACCTCTGGATTATACATTTTCCGTAGGTTTTTGTATTCGTTCAACTTGTCAAATTTTCCATATTGAACAAAAAATTTAAAATTTAATATCTTCTCTTTTAAAGCTGAATCAGTCACTTCTTCAGTTAAATGAAAGCCTTGTTCATCGTAGGTTACAGGATATTGCTTCTCTTCTATGTCTTCCTTCAAATCGATTGGTACAGTTCTCTGGTAATAGTAACCTGTAGCTGTACGTTTATTTCTATCTAACCACAAAAACATTCCTTCACTCATTAATGGCTCATCGTCATGTTGACGGATAGCCATACCAGATACCAGAACCCAAGTTCCTTTGTCCTCCTCTTCAAACTTTTCGTCTCGATAGCCCTCCATATCGTAAAAATCCATTAAATTCTTAGTAGGATACATTGCTAAGACATTCTCAAAACCTTGTTCTACTTCCTCTTTATTTTTAACTTCACAACCACCCAAGCTTGTCATAATGAATAATCCTCCTATAATGCTCAAAATAAGTCGGCAGTTTTTCATGTTTTTCTCCTCTATTAGATATAAATGAAAATTCAAACATTTTTTTATCCTTTCTAATTATATTGAATATCAGACTTTTTGTCTATGTGATGAGTATAGAAAATAGTCATTTTCGAGCTGCTTCAATTACTAAAAAAGGTGTTGGTTGATTTCTGAATAACACAAAATATTATAGACTATGAAAAAAACAGTCAAGCGCCTTTGCTAATATGCCGGCGCTTGACTGTTTTTTGATAAAATATCGAACTAAAACTTACTAAGCTCATTCTAACAGTCTTAGTTAAACGCATGGAAACAACGGCCTGCTTTTGACTGATGTGGAACGCCAGCTGAGCTAAAGCTTTTTAATAGAGCTGATTTTCCCGTTGATGGTTGATGGATAGGTCTCTTGAATAGCACCGGAAAAAGTGACTTCTACTGTGTCGCCTTCAACGAGGTTTAGCTCTTCAAAGGGATATTCGGAATCAGAAATTTGCAGGGTCACTAAATCTCCTTCAACAAGTATGCTATTGGAATCAGCTGACACAGCGACTGTCCCTGAAATTGTCTGTGTTTCAGTATTAGACTCGATACGATTGTTTTGCCGATTTGATATGAAAAATAGCAGCAGAGCTACAAAACCGGCAGTACAGATAACCGCGATTGAAAATGTTCGTTTGCTTGATTTCATCTTGCCCTCCTGTGATAAGTAATTTAGCTAAAATAAAAAATGGAATCATTTATTTTGATGGCCGTTTTTTATGATTTTTTTCATAGTTCTGTCCACTATTTTTTATTAGATTTACAAAAAGTAACGATGTAATACGGTGGCTCCTCTCTTTATTCTGGCGGAGGATTCCTTCGGCGTCAATAAGGAACTTTTTTATTTAAAAACCTTTAATCTTGTTTTTGAACGTACCGCAAAAAAACTGTCTGTCAGAGTACTTAAAGTATGGGGTTAAGCAGCAAGCTAATGTACAAATTAAAAGGATAATGAAAAAGCGGACAAAAATAAATAATTCCCAGAGCAGAAACTCTCTAAGTACAAAGGGCTTCAGCTCTTTTTTTGTTATATAGAAAAAATATTTACTACTAAGTGAAACAAAGTAGTTGACAGAGGTTGGTACTAAGTATTACTATATACCTGTACTTAGTATTACGAAGTAGGTGAGTGAAATGAATAAATTGACAGAGATGCTGAAGGGAATTCTTGAAGGACTGGTTCTGGAAATCATTAGCCGAAAGGAGACATACGGTTATGAAATCACTAAGACGTTAAATGATCTTGGTTTTACAGATATCGTTGAAGGAACCGTCTATACTATTCTTCTTCGTTTAGAAAAAAATCAGCTGGTAGCTATTGAAAAGAAGCCTTCGGAAAAGGGACCCGCTCGAAAGTTTTATTCGCTGAATGAAAAAGGCGAGAGGGAACTAGAGGCGTTTTGGCAGCGCTGGACATTTGTTTCAGAAAAAATGGCAATAATTAAAGATGAGATGGGAGCGAAGCATCATGGGTAAATGGAAAGAGCTTTTAGAGGTAACAAAAAACTGGCGTTATGAAAAAGCTGAATATAAGGAGTTTGAGCATCGAATCGAGGCCCTTCCTGAGGATTATCGCTTTGTCTTTAAAGAAATCCAAAAATATATGTGGGAGTTCTCTGATTTTACAGGGCATAAGATGCTGGCGGCCATGTATGATTTGCTGGTAATTTTTGAAGACAGTGCTGAAAACGGACAGAATGTTTTTGCAGTGACAGGTGATGATGTAGGTGAATTTGCCAGTGATATCGTGAGAGAAGTGTCCAATACCTGGGTGGATGAAAGAAAAATAAAGCTGAATAAAAAGGTTCAGAAATTTAGAGATACACATACGAGGTAAATAAGAAACACAAGAAGAATGGAGTGGAAAGCATGAGTGCCCCTGTGATTGACGTAAAAGATTTATCTAAAAGCTTTGGAACACAAACAGTGCTTAAAAACCTTAACTTTCAAGTGGGAAAAGGAGAGGTCTATTCTTTGCTTGGAATGAATGGTGCCGGTAAAACAACGGTTATTAAGATTTTAACAACGCTCTCTCATAAGGATGCTGGTGAAGCATACGTTGCAGGATTTGATGTAGAGCAGGAACCCCGCAGCGTAGAAGAGGCTATAAGTTTGACCGGTCAGTTTACCGCAGTGGATGAACTGTTTACTGCACAGGAAAATTTAGTAATGATTGGACGGCTGCGTCATCTTAAGGATGCCAAAGAAGCAGCCCTAGCTCTGCTTGAACAATTTCGGCTGCTTGATGCTAAGGATCAGCTGGTTGCTTCATTTTCCGGTGGGATGAAAAGAAGACTGGATATTGCCATGAGTCTAATTGGTAATCCGCAAATCATTTTTTTAGATGAGCCTACAACAGGACTTGACCCGAAAAGCCGTCTAGAGGTTTGGGGGTTAATTCGTAAGCTGAAGGAAGCAGGTGTAACGATTTTCCTAACGACACAATATATTGAAGAGGCAGAACAGCTAGCGGATAGAGTAGGAATTTTGAAGGAAGGCCGTCTGATAGCAGAAGGAACGCCAAAGGAACTAAAGGATACAGTGGAAGAAAACGGTGTGGAACTAGGTTTTTACACAAAGAACGACTACGAGAAAGCAGTGGTGCTGTTGGCTGCTTATTCCATACGTGAGAATGTGGAAGAGCTGAATATTCAAGTTTTGACAAATGGGAGTGCTAAAGAATTTGCTTTAGTTCTTGGAATGCTGGAAACAGCCGGGTTAGAGCTGCGGGCATTTTCAAAAATTGAAAGCAGACTAGAAGATGTCTTTCTGAAAATTGTGGAAAAGGGGGCGGCTTAAATGCATACAGTGCAGGATACAATGACGATGACAGGACGAGTATTAAAACACACAATGAAAAGTATTGATACGCTGATTACGGTTGTTTTGATGCCAGTTATGATTATGCTGGCATCTGTCTACATTTACGGCAGTGCGATGGATATGGGGAACAAAAGCTATATCGATTATGTGGTGCCGGGTATCTTAATTTTGACAGTCATTACAGGTTCTGGCTACACAGCTTATCGTCTGACACAGGATGTGACTAAGGGAATCTTTGAGCGGTTTCATTCAATGCCGATTGCTAAAAGCTCAATACTTGGAGGGCATGTGTATACCTCTGTTCTGTATAATTTTGTTTCTATGTTTTTTGTAGGCATAGCTGCGCTGCTATTTGGCTATCGAATGGAAACCTCGCTGCTTCATTTTATGCTGGCATTCCTACTGCTTTTAGTCTTTAATTTTGCCATGACTTGGGTGGCGGTATTTTTCGGACTGCTAGCTAAAAGCGTAGAGACCGCCAGCGTCTATAGCTATATATTGATGGCCTTCGTATTCGTCAGTTCAGCATTTGCACCGATAGAAAGCATGAAAAGCGGGCTGCAGACTTTTGCCAAATATAATCCGTTCACAGCTGTCATTGATGGATTAAGAGAGCTGCTGAGCGGCAATACACTTGATTCAGCGACCCTGACAGGTTTGATTTTTTCTGGGGCGGTTTGGCTGGTCTTTGCTTTTGGATCAGTAGTTGTCTATAAAAAGAAGCTGAAATAGCAGCTTTTCTAAACAGCAAAGCACTGAAAAAAGAACATGAAATCCTTAAGCTTAGAATTCCATGTTCTTTTTCACTTTATCTTCTGACTGAGTGAGATGTAACTCCTTCGACCAGGAAATAACAAATGACAATAAAAAGAGGCTAATCAGGGTTCCTTCACGAACAAAAACAGGCAGGTGATAGGTTATAGAGAGAAGCAGGGAAAGAAGAATACAAACGCTGTCTATCAGATAGCGGTAAAATTGAAAGCTCCGGCCAGTTCTAGCTGAAAGCAAGGCACAGAAATTTTCGATAGGGAATTTCAAAAATCCCAAGGCCAGCACTTGGCCGGTTCCAAATCCGGCAATGATTGTTCCTGCGATAAATAGCAGAATGCCACTGAGATAAGAGGTGACCATAATCGGCGCCAACAGATGATATAAGAAGAGATTAATGACATTACCGAAGCTGATTAAAGCAGCCAACATCACCAAATAACTCTTAATTGTCCGCTTTCTGTCAAGCAGCCAGCAAATAACTAAAAACAAACAGTTGATTAAAGTAGTGACAGTCCCAACTTTTATAGACGTGAAAGTGGAAAAAGCTACGTTGAAAGAATTGAAGCTGCTGACACCGATATCTGCTTTAATAGTCAAGCTAATACCAAGGGCGCTAATCATATAAAAAACTAAAGAGAGCAAAAAATTCTGGATATTCATTTTCATTTAAAACACTCCTTTCTTATTTACGCTTCTTATTATGTGATACAATTCCAAAGAAGGAGTATGAGATATAGCATATTTTGAAGGAGAAATTTTATGATAAAAACCGCCTATCAACTTTCGTCAAAGAAGAAACTGGCAGCCAATGCTGATTTGTTTTCTGAGAAAGATTTAGCAGAAAGCTATATTACAGAGTTCAGCAGTAATCAATATATTCACAAAGAAGGAGAAGAACTGGATTTTCTATTTTATATTCTTCAGGGAAAAGCCAAGATTCTCAAGAATGAAGAAAACGGGAAAGCTGTTCTTATTCAGTTTGTTAAAGCAGGAGATATTATCGGAGATTTAACGCTATTAGAGGCGGAGACGATGACGAAAGACGTGGTTTCCATCGGTTCGACAGTTTGTCTGGCTATACCTATTCGATATGCCCGAACGGTTCTGCTTAACAGAAATTCTTTTCTAAGGAAAATCAGCAAATACATGGGGGAAAAACTGCTCCTGAGGATGGATCACTTTGCCGCAAATCAGACCTATGAACTAAAATATCGATTAGCTGAGCTGCTATTGGAAGTCTCGGTTGATGATGTCTACAAGGAAAAGCATACAGAAATTGCAGAGTATCTTGGCGTGAGCTACCGGCACTTACTCCATACCTTAAAGCAGTTTAGGGAGCAGGGATTAATTGAGAAGCAAAACTCAGTGTACGTTATTGATAGAAAAGGACTCGAAGAATATCTTAGCCTATGATTGGTGAACTACGGGGAATAGATAAAACAGCTGTGTAGTAGTCGAGCTTTGAATGAGTAAATTAGACATTAAATTTTCGTGGATATAAAGATTATTGTTGGTCAGAAGCGAAAAGCAATAGTAATAACCCCAGATACCGGAGCTTGCTCTAGTATCTGGGGTATTTGATTGAAAAAGATTTGTCCTACTCTGTTTCTACATATTTTTCTAGATAGTCATCACTAGGAGGTATAACCTGAATCACATCGATTAACAGCTTATCAGGACTTTCTATTAAGAAATGCCGTTGCCCATAGTCTTCATCTTGAAGCTCCATTAGAATCGGTGCTTTTTGTTTTGTCACTATTTCAGCATAAAGCTGATCAACATTGTCCACTTCGAAATTAAGGATGATTCCTTGACTGACAGCTCTATATTGGTCTGGAATCGTGTCGTGCTGGCTATCAATTAACGCCAGCTCAAAATCGTCATCATTTTTCAAACTAATGTACCAATCACTTGTAAAGGTTTCTTGGAAGCCAAATACTTGCATAAAAAAGGCAGCTCCCTTCTGGATATCCTGACTCATTAATACGGGGTAACAACTAGTTGTCATCATTTTTCTCTCCTTTTAAAGGGTTATTTTTCAATTTTTATTTTAACATACAAACTGTATGTATGTGAATGTTTAAAAAATAACCTTCTAAAAAGACCAATAATCTAGGAAAGCAGCTTCCTTGTTATTGGTCCTTTATTCTTGTTGTGAAAAAATCATTTAATCTTCTTTTAGCTTAATCGGAACATACCGCTGCATCTGCTTATAGCCGAGACCTTTTTCAATATCATTATTGTACTGATTTTCTTCGTCCAAATAGGGCATATTAAACATGAAATCACGACTTTCATCTAGTACAAAATTAGTGTTTTCCAGCCATTTGTAAATTTTATTTTGTACTTTTTCGATACTTTCATTGTCTTCATCA
Organism: Enterococcus sp. LJL128; assembly: GCF_056924295.1. Lineage (NCBI taxonomy): Bacteria > Bacillati > Bacillota > Bacilli > Lactobacillales > Enterococcaceae > Enterococcus > Enterococcus sp. LJL128. The sequence continues at coordinate 119,093 of NZ_JBXPBP010000005.1, forward strand.
ATGCTGACAGCCATCGCATATAAGCCCCCTGGAAAATCGATAATGTTAAAAGGCTGTACATCTTCTGCGGTTACCTCATCTTTAATCGCACAAACCATCTCTGCTTTGTCTTCTTTCGGTAAGGTAAAATCTAAACAGTCAAAAATGACTGTTTTGAACTTATCATAATGCCGCCACAGCTGCCACATATAGCCGCCCTCTTTAAAAATGTCCATCCATGTTTGTTCACCAGATGTGATTGCTCTAAAGCCGGGAACTCTGACCACCATGACATCTGGAACCTTCTTGTCCAGCTGATCGGTTATCTCAATCAAGCGGCTGACATTGGAGGGCTTTCCAATATAATCAACGCTTACAAATTGTGTTTCAATTTCCTTTGCCTTGTTATATAGCTGTTTGATATCTGCGTTATCTGTAAAATTCATTCTTTCTATTTCTTGGATAAAATCTAAGACAATATTTTTCAATTCATGCAGCAGGGAAACTTCATCGTCAATGTTTTCAACTTTCTTCCCTAATACATCAAGAACGACATCTGACCCGGAAGCACTGAAAATACGCTGAATATCTTTTATGCTAATATTCAGTTTGCGTAAAATAAGGATTTGCTCAATCCTTCTGACCGCATCCTCATCATACATTCTGTAAGTAACGTCTTCACTGCGAATACTTCGCAGCAGACCCATGTCCTCGTAATAGCGCAGCGTACGGGCGGTAATATCATATTTGCTTGATACATCCCTAATCTTAATTAATTTATTCATAAACTCTCCTCTCCTTCTATGATACAAGTGTAATTATAAATGCTTCCCTAAAGGAAGAGTCAAGTTTTTTCAGTTTGGGAAATTTAGAAATTTGGAAAAAGCCAATGGAATAGGATTTTAAAACAGTAGCTATTTATTGCGTAATTAGTGTGAAATGACTTGTTTAAGCAAGAATAGACTGTTTTTCTTATCTTTGAGGATAGCCTAAAATCTACGCTTGAATGAATACCATGAGTTAAAAAATAGCTATTTTAATGGGTGATGAATGATAAAATAGATAATAAAGCTAGAAAACAAAATGTATAGAAAAGAGGAAGAAGAATGGCCTGGAATCTTTATGTACTGAAATATAAAAGAACTGGAAATTATTATGTTGGAACAGCCCCAGATTGGAGAGATAGGATATATGTTCATCAAACAAAGACCTCTTCCCGAGCACTTGGTTCTCAACCATCAGAATTAAATAAATCAAATGCAGGCTTTTATTATTTTGTATATGGGGTTGACGGATTTGAAATAGATGAGAGCAGATTGGGTACGAATCAAAGTGTTTCGAAAATTAATCAAAGTATCTCATACATGATTGAAAATGAGTTAGCCGAATATTTACGAAAATGTGCTAAAGAAGAAATTATTGTAAACGGCGGTTGTTTCCCTCCTACTAGTATTGAGAAAATAAAAATTATAGCTGCTGCTGCTAAAGAGAAAACCGTTAGTTTATCTAAAACTGAACGGCTACTCTTTGAAAAAGAGCTTCCTGAAATATTTAAGTGTGAGATAGGCAGTGTAGCAGCTAAAAAGACAATTAAAATGATTAATGTAACAAATAAAGAGGGAATAAGGCTGAATCTTTTAGAATCCGGGGAGTTGTGAAGGTGAAAAGAAGAGGTTCATCAGTAGTCGTTTTTAACATAATGGCTATTGTATAGGTAAGAGGAGTCAGGAACATAAATGAATCTTAACTTTTTCTACGCCCAAAACCTGAATAAACAGCGATTCACAAGCTGCTCCTTCGGAAATAAGCCGTACAATAGTGAAAATGTGTGACGCCATTTTCGTATCGTATGGCTTATTTCTCGGAGCTGAACGCTTTTGTCACAACCTCAACGTTACCCTAGAATTGATTTTATCAGCTGACTAAATAAAGACTAATCTTTGCTATTATATAATGAGTGTTGAAAAGTTACTAAAACTGATTTTATGTTATCAATAGATAAACAGAGTATCCCGTAGAAAATTAAAAGAGACCGCCTAAGTATTTCTGAATATTTGGTCATGCGAACCAGTCGCAAGTAGCCATAATTCCAAACAGCCGTTATCAATTCGATAAACAAGTAACCAATCACTTTCGATATGAAGTTCTCGCAAGCCTTTTTTATTTCCTTTTAAGGCGTGGTCTCCATATTTATGCACCAGTTGCTCAGTATCTTGGCTAAGTAGCAAATCAAGAACTACCTCAAATTTAGTCATGTCATAATGTTTTTTCTTTAGAGCCTTATAGTTTCGTTCAAATGTAGGAACTGTTCTAATCTTCATTGTTTAATTCTTTCATTAGTTCTTGTTTGTTATTAAAAGTCTTGTAATTGCCACTTTCAATTTCTTTCAGTGCTTGAGATAAATCGTCTTGAGCTAGAGATAATGTGAACGGAATTGCTTGTTCCTTAACGACCTTTGTCAAATATATTTTGATTCCCGTAGATAAATCCATACCAATCTCATTGAAAAACTTTGCTGACTCTTCTTTTAAGTCATCGTCTAATCGTAGGTTTAACTGGGCCATATTCTCAACCCCTTTCTTGACAATATTATAGCATTTTGTATATACGTTGTAAAGTGAAGTGATTTATTATGGTAGGCTTTTTATAGTTTTTTCTAATAAAAAAGAAAATATAATGAGTTAGCCAGATATTTACGAAAATGGATTGGCGGAGATAGTATTGTAAATGGCGGTTGTTTCCCCCTACTAGTATTGAGAAAATAAAGATTATAGCCGCTGCTAAAGAGAAAACCGTTAGTTTATCTAAAACTGAGAGGCTACTCTTTGAAAAAGAGCTTCCTGAAATATTTAAGTGTGAGATAGGCAACGTAGCAGCTAAAAAGACATTTAAAATGATTAATGTAACAAATAAAGAGAGGATAAGGCTGAATCTTTTAGAATCCGGGGAGTTGTGAAGGTGACAAGAAGAGGTTCATGAGTAGGCGTTTTTAACATGGTGGATATTGTATATAAAAGAAGAGGATGGGACCGAAGTGTTTAGTCCCGAGAAATAAGAAGAAATTCACGGAAATTGTTCCACAAATTTTTGTGAATGTCGGCTTATTTCCGAAGGGATTGCTTCTGCTCCCACCGTTTATCCGGATTCCAAGTGAGTAGGATATAACTCAATGAGTTATGTCTCACTAAAACTAAATAAATGATGTTCCAAGAGCTGCATCTTCAGAGATACGTTGAACGATACTGAAAGTAGGTAGCTATTTCGTTTGTTTGAAATGAGTATGATTTTATTTGAATGTTATCAGTGAGGGGATAAAATCAAGTGTAAATTAGCCTGACATTACTGCATCATAGTTCACCATAACTATTACTTGTATATCTACGTTTTAACATGTTTGGTTATTTTCTAGGTTCTAAAAGGGAATTGCTAGTGTTCTTACAAAAGAGCAATCGAATTCAGAGGTTTAATTTAGCCTTAAAAAATTAGTTGGAAGTTTACTACTTGTAATAATCGCAATTGGCTCTGAACGATCATTGATATCTATATTGCTAAAGTAATGTATTTCTTCTTCCCATTCTTGATGGAATCTAATTGTCAAAATATCATCATTAATGGATAAGATATAATATATTTTTCTGTCTTTAATTAAAGTTAAGCGAGAATTTAAATATTGAATATACATCCTACCGAATTGCCATTGTGCCCTAATGGACAAATCCTGGCTGACAAAATCAATTACTCTAAATTCATTATTATAAACTTCATATCCTACTCTTCCTAAAGGATACTCCTTCAAAATAGCATCAAATTGCTTTGCCGATATTTCAATACCTCTAGTTGAAAGCGTCAAGCAATCATGCATATCATATATTTCCATGTTAATACAGCGGTTAAAATCATCTATATTGAAAATTAGTTCATGTTCAGTAATATTTTCATTATTTTGTGCGAGTTCTTCTTCCCAACATTTATTTGTTAACATTATTTTCACTCTCCTAAATATTTAAGTGCTCTTTCAATTGCTTTATTTATTTCTGGTTTTTTCAACAATTTTGAATTCTTGGAGGTGCTAACATCATACTGTCAGGATTTATAATTTTTCCAGAATCAACGCCGCAGCTGCATTTTTGTACTATTGGGTTCATGCTTGTCTTAATTGTCTACTAATATTCAGTAGTAAATCCTTGTTTTCCAAAACAGATTTTATACATTGGTAATTTTGAAAAAGTTTTCAGGTAACTCTTCGCTGGTTACAACCGCTATTGGACTTGTGAAGCCTTCTAGGTCTCCTAACCAACTACTCTCATCCTCCCACTCTTGGTGAAACCTGGTTGTTAGTATATTATCATTAATTCCAAATATATAAATAATTCTTTGGGAGGTTAATAACTGCAAGCGGGAGTTAATATTCTGAATAAATACCCTCGCAAGCTGCACTTGTTCTTGAATAGTTAGCGACTGTTCAAAAAAATCAATCATTCGAATTTCATTTGCAGAAGCTTCATACCCCGTTCGATCAAGAAAATTTTTTAAATGAGCTTCAAAATTTTCCTGTGACATACTAGATTCTCTGTTTGAAAATATTAAGCATCCATATACATCAACTAAACGTTTATTAAAAAAGCTATTCAGTTCATCTAAGGTAAATTTTAATGCTTGCGAATTTTCAAAATTTTCAAGTTCACCTATTTCTTTTTTCCATGCTTCATTTGACTGCACAGTTTTCCTCCTTACTTTATTATCAATCGGCCATTAATGTAACCTTTAGCGTAATAATCAATTTCTTTTAGAGGAGGGAGTTCCTTATAATTGATTCTATATTTCTCTAAATCTTTTGTTGTTAATCTGCCTATTTTAATCGTATCTCTTTCAAGTTATCAACATCAACGCTTATCATAGTTGCATAACCTGAACCTAGCTCTACTTTTACCGTATACTCCAAATCAATTAAAGACTCATAAATACCAAAGCATTCATCACACCTGTAAATTATTTCATTGTTCATTTTAGATTGGAATTTTTTCTACTATGCCTTATAGTTACAATAGGGGCATATTATCTCGTTATTTGTGTCTTTATACATCATTTTCTCCTCATCATAACTGATCTCTAGTAGCAACTACAATTCTATCGATTTTAATCGTGTCACTTAAAATAGGGTCTCAAAGCACTTATTATTATAATAAGAGAATCATTTTCTTTTTTTCACAATGGGCATAATGCTACCTATTAAATAACTTAATTAATCTATGCTAGTTTCCCGTATACCTCACAATATCTGGAAAGGGAACTGCTTCAAATTTAAAAATGATACTTCCTTCATCAAAGGGGTCTGATTCTGGACTTTCTTTAACTTTTGATACTAGAAATGTGAACCCCTCTTCAATAAATATTGGTTTAATATAATCAGGAATTTCGTCTATATCAAGTTTGCTTATCAAAATTCTTTGGTCATAATCACTTGCGAATATTTTTTTACGCCAATAGTCTGTCTGACTGATATCTAAAGCGACATCTTCTATGCTGACTATATATTTTTCATACATCAATTCATTATCCATATTTGCTATCTCCTTTAGTCCCAATTTACATAGTTACTGAAATCTGTTTTGAATTTATTTATCTGTTCTAATGTCAATTTTGACCACCTACTACTCTGTAATCTCATTTGAAGATTGCTCTTAGTTACATTATTCATGGTAGTTACGATTTCACCATTAGCTTCTAGCACATGGACTCGCCCGTTTTGGCCTCTAACCAACCAACGCCCATCCTCTTGTATCATAACATCTGAAGGTCTAGCTCGTTGCAAGTCATTAATTGCTGTATTAACATTTCTACCTTCAGCTGATCTAATTTTTGCATGGGAGCTTTTAGTTACATCATTACTAGCCATAATCGTAACAACACCTGCACTGGTAATCACAAAGCCCTCTACTGTTGTTAGTAGTGCATCTTTGTTTATTGTCAGGGTTTGCGCTAGAATCGCTGATCCACCTGCATTTGTTGCAAGAACTGGCATTCCGTCGATTATACCTGTCACACCTGTGATTGTCACCAGTGAACCGCCAATCACGAACGCTACGCCAACAAAGAGAGTCGCTAATAACAGCTTTTCTTCAGTGGTTAATGGATTTTCCAGCAGCTCTTGCCGTTCCTTCAAGGCAAGATAGGTTTTGTATTGCAGCGTTGCTTCCGGATCTAATTCTCCATTTACATAGACCTCATAAAGCACTGTCCCGTTGGGTCCTTGCGTGGGTCGTAATTCGTAGTCCAGCAAATTCTTCATCAGTTTTTCTTGAATCGCCTGTTCCCGCTCTTGCCACTTTTCTTGAATCGGTTTTACCCAGGTCATATCAAGTCTGGTCACATCAAAAGTTCCAGAAGCTGGATTCCATGCTCCACCTTTGTTCAACGCCGCAATCGCTCGTTCCAGATTCTCAATGTTTGCCTCTGCTTCAGTAAATATACCGGCAGATACACTATCAAAAGTATACAACTTCTGCAGTCGTTCTTCTAGTTTAGCAATGCTTCCCTGAACACTCATATAGCACCGTTCTAGGTGTATGTTCTGTTCCTCCAGCTTATCCATTACATTTGCATACGAGCGCAATAAGCTCTGTCCTTGTTGGATCTGATCACGCAACCGGTCTTCTTCGATATCCCCTCCACCGACTATTTCCTGAAACTTTGCCGGGTATTTTTGGTGGGCTTCACTTAGTGACTCCGCTGCCAGGATTAAGGCATTAGAAAGTGGGGGATAGACAGCCATGAAATAACGTCTTGCAGAATCGTAGGTTTTGCCGGACAAGGGTGCATTTAAATAGGCAGTCATCGCATCTTTTAACAGACCCGCATCCTGAATATACTCGTTTGCCATGGTCACAGCGACATTGGTTTGTTCCTGAATTTCACCAACAAAAAAACTAAGTCCCATCTACCTTCTCCTTTTTAATCTTTTTATTATTAAATTTGATATGTGAATTTATTTTACCATATGGAAACGGAAATCAGGTTAAATGTTTCGGGGAAATGTAACTAATCATTTTTGGAGGCACAGCTATATTTACTAAAAAATCAGATTTATATTACTAAGAAACTTTCGGACAGGATATTCTTTACTTTATTTTTAGGTAGCTATAGTGGTGTTGAACAGTGAGTAGTCGACTAAAGAATAGGAGCTATTGGGCAAAATAATCGAAGTATTTGGAAGTTCATTGCGTTATCTTTCAAAGCAGATAATATGAAAGTTTTAAAATAGAATAATAGTAGATCAGAATAGTACCTAACTAATAGTATTGTTCTGATCTACTTCTTTTTGTTTGGATAAGCTTGTTTGTACTCTGTTAATTCTACGAGATAATCAATGCTGGTAGAATAAAAGGTAGCTAATGCTATTAAAGATGGAATAGGGATTTCCAAATTTCCTGTTTCATATCGAGAATAAGTTGTTTGACTGACATTTAAAAGCTTGGCTATCTGTTCTTGGCTTAAGTCAGTAGTCGCGAATTCGATAATACATAAAATCACCTCAGGGCAATTTTATAGTATGCGTTTTTCGCATGTTTGTTTCTATGCAAAAATCGCATAAAAATATTTGGAGGTATAGATGATGAAAAATACAATAACTAAAAATAACCAACCGATCAAAGAAATTAGTCAACAAGATATTTATACTATGCAAGAAATTTTGGAACATTTCCAGTCATGGAAAACCATGCTGGAATTAATGAAAAATTTTTTTGCTAATGAATCGACACCTATTAATAAGAAAAAAATAATAAAAGAGTTTCATGCTCATTCAAAAATTTTTGATACGTTCTATGAAAGTTATTTAAAGGATACGAATAAACTGGAAATTCATGTTGAGAACATGAGGAATAAAGTAAAAGTTCAAAGATTCTAACAATAAACATACTAAGACGAGTTTACTTTCTCTCTAATCTTAGTATGTTTGCTTATAGTACAGAAATATGTCCTGATTTCTTAATTTGACTTAGTTTTATATTATCTTGAAAGTTTAAAATTGTATGGTTTGGTTAATCAAGAAAGTAATCCCTTATCATTCGGGGTTCTACGCCTAGGGCTTGCTCCTGTAGAAATGGTTGGATAGCTAATTGAAGTTCAAAATTTTCACTATAATCGCAAAGTATTGCAAGGTGCTTTTTATCTAAACCTCTAACTACTGTTTCTCCGTACATTAAATTTGAGTTTTCTATAGCCTCTACTTTTGAAAAAAATAGACGTAAAAAAGATTCGCCATTCGCTGATATATTTCTCATATATGTACCAGTTATTTGATTATCTCCCCCATCCTCCATAATACAATAGAATGGTTGACCAACTACAGATTCATCAGGTAAAATGACTTTTAATTTTTCGCCAGCAGCTAAGGCGAGTAATGATTTTTCGCTTCCTGATACTAACTCTATTCCATGATGCTCAGCAAACTGTTTTGCACCACTCTGATAACCTTTGGGAGCTATCATTATTCCCACTGAGTTAGGAATATCATCAAGAATTGATTTAAAAGCCAAAACCTTTTCTTTTGATATTTTTGTCTTCCAGTTCTTACATTCAAAAATAACCTTATGAGTTATTCCGTTTAATTTGAATTGATAATATACATCTATATTGTGTTTGACTCCTGACTTACCAATTATATCATGTTTGTTAATGACTTCTATTTTTTGATTTGAGGAATTAGATAGCACTTGGTATACATATTGAACAAGAGATTCGAGTCTGTCTCCTTTATTTTTGAACATAGTATGATCAGCTCCTTGTTTGAATTATAACACGTTGAGTATGGTTGTAATAGATTGCGTAGCTAGAAAATATATAATAAAAAATATGATGAGCTCAACTTTTTGTTAAACATTCTCCTTTTATTTGGTATTATAATTATAGGTAATAAAGTGAAATATTCATAAATGGTTTATTCAATTCAAATTAACAATAAATTTAGTGCAAAGTAAGGGTAGGTGAAAATAAATATGGATATGCTGAAAATTGCTGATGGAATATCACAATTAACTGATACAGAAATAGGTGGGGACAGTGCATTAGATGGTTTTGAATTTCAATTATCTTCTGCAATTTATTTAATGTTTGAAAAAATTGCTGAGGGCAACTCATTTGCACTTTTATATGAAAAAATTGAAGATTTTATAATAATATCAGAAAAAATAAACCTGTATCAATCTAAAGGAATTAATACTAACATCACATTAGGTTGTTTAACACAAAATAGAAGTAAGAGTATAGATAAAAAAGAATCCATTATTGAAAAAATGTATGATAATTATTTAGAAGTAAAAAGGGAATTTTCAGAACTACCTGTGGAAACAACTTTAGTAACTTGTACGACAAAAGAATTTTCCAACAATTTATGGAATAACAAAAAAGAAGCTCCTGAATTGTTAAAGGATATGAGAGTATTATGTTTTGAAGATATAGGGGACAAAGCAAAAAATGAAATAGTCACAAAAACAAAACATACTTCTTACGACTGGGAAAACATAAAAGCAAGAAGATTAATTCCTAAGCCTTATCATGAAGAAGTCACACGCATCTTTATAGAAGATGTAATAACTGAAAAGTTTGGTTCTAATAAAATTAATAGTAGAGCACTTTATGCGTCGCTGCTGTTAAAAATAAAAAGTATTAGAAAAAGTAAAGAGAGTTTAACGTATAATTTTTTAATGGAAGAGTTAAAAAATTATTTAAATATGGATAACGATAAAGAATTTCATTTAGTTTCCAATAATTTAAACAGAGAAGATCAAGGGAGATTAAGCATAAAACGAAGTTTTGAAATGTATAAAAATATTTATACAATAGAACAACACGCAATCAATAAAGATTACCATATTCTTAAGAGCTTATATGAGTTGAATATTTATGATAGTATTAATGATTTTTATGAGGAGATACTTAACAATTATCAATGTGAAGACATGGTTTTAAGATTGGAAGAACATGAAATAAAGGCATTAATATTATTAGTAATTTAACACGAGGTGATAGAATTGCATTTAAAAATAAGAAAATTTTCGATATTAGACTCTTTAAACTCTAAAGCATTTCATGAAACTTTCGAAAAAGGTTTGAATTTGATTGTTGGAGAAAAGGATTCTGGGAAAACTTCTTTAGCCAGAGCTATTATGTATACATTTGGTTGTGATGTTCGTAATTTTGAATTACAAAATCAAAATAACAATTTAATTTTTGTAATAGAATTTACGGTAAACCAGTCAGACTATATTTTGGTTAGAAGAAAATTAGTTGAAAAAGGAAAAGGCAAAAACTATTTCAAATTATTTTCTGATAATGAGTCTTATACCTATTTTAGCACTAAAGACTTTAAGGATAAGTTGAACGAAGTATTGAATATAGAATTAGAGACTTTGAATAAAAAAGGAGAAAAAACAAAATTATATCCCAACCATCTATTTTTACCATTCTATATGGATCAAGATTATAGTTGGCAAACTTATCTAAGTTCTACATTTTCAAATATAAATTTCATAAATAATTATAAAAAAATAGTACTAGAATTTTATACAGGAATGCGTTCTAATGAATACTACAGGTTGAGTTTACGTAAAAATGAACAAAAGAAGCGTTTATTATATACAGATTCTTTAATAGAGAGTAAAAACACTATTTTACAAGAAAATTTGGCAAATATGAAAATAATAGAAGACGTAGATATAGATAAATTCCAAGAAAAATATAAAATAGTTCTTTCTGTCTATGAAAATATTGTTAATACAGAACATCAACTGAAAGATAAGTATAATAAGTCTCTATATGAACACAACAGAATGGAAAGTCAAATAGCACAGTTGAATCAAGTAATAAATCAAATCATACCAGAGGAGTTAGAAGCGCATTGTCCAAATTGTAATCAACTGATATATAAAAAAATGTCAGATAACTATGAATTACTTTTGAAAAAAGAAAATTTAATTAATGAAAGAGAAAAGCTAGTTTTGTTATTTGAGGAAAATAGAAATGAACTATCTACTATAAAAACAGAACTAAAGAACACTTTAGAGAACGAAAACGCTTTTAACAAAAAATTGAATGCTACGAATAAAACTATATCTCTTTCTGAAAGAGCTGAAAGCTATGCTTTTTCTCAAGTAAATATTAAATTAGAAAAAGAAATAAATGAATTAAGAAATAGTAGGTATGAAATTGAAGAAGAGCTTGAATTAATTGAAGAGCAATTGAATGATTTAAATAAAAATAGTATTCATGAAAAATATCAAAAATTGATGAGGTCAGCTTTTGAGGAGTTGGATATTCCATTTTCATATAATGCATATTACAGAACTAATTTCGAATCAGTTAATATTAATCAATCTGGTTTATCAAAAGTTCAAGCATTTTTATCACAATATTTATCGATTTATGAAATAATTGATGAAAATAAATCATGTACTTCGTTACCTCTATATATAGATACTTATATTAAAGATGATTTTTCCAAAAGTGATTTTAATAAGACTACAGATTTTTTAGTATCAAAAATGGGGCATTTCACACAAAGTTTTTTATCCGTTACAGATAATGAAGCAACAATAAATAGAATTATGGAGAGCGGGGTTGAATTAAATATTCTGAATTTGAAAAAGAATAGAGGTCTCTTTACAAAAGAATATGAAGACGTATATATAGAGTATAAAGCTAATTTAGAATAAAGTTTTAAAGAGCTCGGGACATTTGTCCTAAGCTCTTTATTTTAGTTTTTGGGGACAGTTCGGGGACACTTAACCCGAACTAACCCATTTTTAAGCTGTTTTATACCTCTACAAACGCCTTAAAAATCCTTGATTCTATTGAACTTCATGATTTTAGGCTATTCCCACTCCACAGTTGCTGGAGGTTTACTCGTAATATCGTACACGATACGATTGACATGAGCCACTTCGTTCACGATACGTACGCTGATTTTCTGCAGGACTTCCCATGGGATACGGGCGAAGTCGGCAGTCATGCCGTCGATTGAGGTTACTGCACGGATACCCACTGTATAGTCATATGTCCGTCCATCACCCATTACACCTACACTGCGGATGCCGGGCAGCACAGTGAAGTATTGCCAGATATCACGGTCCAGGCCAGCATTAGCGATTTCTTCTCTAAGAATGGCATCTGATTCGCGAACGATTTCCAGTTTTTCTTCAGTGATTTCACCAAGTACGCGGATGCCTAGACCAGGTCCAGGGAATGGCTGCCGCCAAACGATATGGTCAGGCATGCCTAGCTCTGTACCCAAGGCACGAACTTCATCCTTGAACAGGGTATTTAATGGTTCGATTAATTCGAACTGCATGTCTTCCGGCAGACCACCTACGTTGTGGTGGGATTTGATTGTCTGCGCAGTTTCAGTACCGCTTTCGATTACGTCTGTATAAAGCGTTCCTTGTGCAAGGAAGTCAATGCCTTCCAGCTTGGTTGCTTCATCATCAAAGACATAGACGAACTCATTGCCGATGATTTTACGTTTTTCTTCCGGATCAGAAACACCAGCTAATTTATCAAGGAAACGTTTTTGAGCGTTCACACGGATAATGTTTAAACCAAATTTTCCGCCCAGCATATCCATCACCTGATCGCCTTCACCTTTGCGAAGCAATCCATGGTCGACAAAGATACACGTCAATTGGTCGCCAATGGCTTTTTGCAGCAGTACGCCGACAACGCTGGAATCCACTCCGCCGGACAGTGCCAGCAGAACTTTACGATCGCCTACCTGCTCACGCACCTTTGCGATTTCCATATCAATGAAGTTTTCCATCGACCAGTCGCCAGTACAGTTGCAGACATCAAAGGCGAAATGACGGAGCAAATCATTACCGTATTCAGAATGGCGAACTTCCGGGTGGAATTGTACGCCATAGAAGTTGCGTTCTTTATTTTGAATAGAAGCAATTGGACAGTCTTTACTTGTAGCAACAAGCTCGAAGCCTTCAGGAAGCTCAGTGACTAAATCTCCATGGCTCATCCAAACAGTTTGCGGTGAAGGCAAGCCTTTGAATAAAGCCGCATCGGCTGCTGTTACTTCCAGTTCAGCTTTTCCGTATTCACGGTTTTTGGCTGGTTCAACTTTTCCGTCTAGACAATAAGTCAAAAGCTGCATCCCGTAGCAGATACCTAGAATTGGAATACCTAATTCGAGAATCTCAGGATCGATGCGGAAAGCTTGGTCATCATAGACACTGTTGGGACCACCAGATAAGATGATGCCCTTTGGTGCGATTTCTTTCACTTCTGCAGCAGTAATGCGGTGGCTCAATAACTCTGAAAACACACCGAACTCACGGATACGGCGGGTGATCAGCTGATTGTATTGGCTGCCATAGTCCAACACGATGATTTTTTCAACGTTTGTCATTTCGGAAACGTTCGTCACATTTATTACCCCTATCTATAGAATTATTTTTATATAAAGAGAAACGATTAGATTGGCTGAAGCTGCCTGTAGCTGCGAATTCGCAAAAGCAAATCTTCAGTGAACAACAAATCTTAGGAAAAGCCGATAACCAGAATGGTGTTAGGCCTTGATTCTCTCTAAAAGCAACAGTGGTTCAGCCTGTTCGAAAACAGCGAAAATGAAAATCAGAATTTTCTTAAATAGATTTCATCAATGATATGTTTTTCTTTTTTATGGAGTATGATATCAGCTCGGCCTCTAGTAGGCAAGATGTATTCCTCTAAATTCTTCAAATTCACATTTTTCCAGACATTTCTGGCCATCTCAAAAGCTTCTTCCCGATCACCGATTGCGTATTGATAATAATAATTACTTGGATCCAAAAAGGCGGTATCGAGCAAAGCCCCAAAACGTTCTAAATACCATTGTTCGATCAGCTTTGGTTCGGCGTCTACAAAAACAGAGAAATCAAAGAAATCACTGACATAAATCTGTTCATTTGCCGGCAGTTGTAAAGTATTAATCCCTTCCACAATCAGAATATCCGGCTGATTGATTATTTCGTATTCATCATCGATGATGTCATACACGCTATGGGAATAAACAGGCACACGGATTTCATCTTCACCGTTTTTAACAAGATTCAAAAAGCTGATGAGCTTCTCCATGTCATAGCTTTCCGGAAAGCCTTTACGGTTCATAATGCCTCGTTCTTCCAAAACTTTGTTAGGATATAAAAAGCCGTCAGTTGTAATCAGCTGAACATTTCGACGTTTAAATATCCGGGACAAAATCGTCTGCAGCAGCCGGGCAGTCGTACTTTTCCCCACTGCAACGCTTCCGGCAATCCCAATGATAAAGGGCGGTACAGGTACATATCTATGCAGAAACAGTCCTTTGCTTAGTGTCAGGGATTCGAATTCCTTCATATGCAAATGAATCAGATGAGTTAACGGGACGTAAATATCTTCTACATCCTGCAAAGAAATCTGATCATTGAACCCTTTGATATTTTCCAACTCATCTTCAGTTAACGGCGCTTCCCCTTTGTGGTAAAACCCCAGCCATTCCTCACGAGGAATGCGATAGTAATTCATTCTTTCGTCCATTTGCCCCTCCACCAACAGTGACATGTTTTCTTTGCCTATTTTAACACAATTAACAGCTATCTATACAGTGATAATGGAAAGAAATGTTTCTTTAGGCAAAAGTTTTTAGCAAGTGGTATGATAAAATCAAAATACAGCTATTAATTGTGAAAGAGGGGATAGGCATGACAAAGCTTGTGTTATTTGGCGACAGCATTACAGCCGGTTATCTGGGGGAAGCAGCTTCTCCAATATTAACGAATTTAGTGAAAGCAGCTCTCACAGCGCAGGGATTTGAAAATATCATGATTTCAAATGCAGGGATTCCAGGAGATACCTCAAGCGGTGGAGTGAAGCGGCTTGAAAAAGATGTGTTGGCTAAGGAGCCTGATTACGTTACCATCTTTTTCGGTGCCAACGATTGTTCAGATAATTATCCAATTGATGTTGATAAATATGGCGAGAACCTAACAGAGATGATTGAGAAAATTGGCAGAGAAAAGGTTATTCTATTTACGGCTCCATTTGTTGTATCAGCTCGTCAGCCTAGTCGTCAAGATGAAACCGTGCGCCGCTTTGTAGCGAAAGGAAAAGAGATTGGCGAACAGTTTGCTGTTCCTACAGTAGATATGTATCATGCCCTGAGTGTTTACCCAGGTACGGAGGAATTTTTACAGGATGACGGACTGCATTTTTCTGAATCCGGCTATGAGTTTTTAGCTGCCTTGATTGTTCGGGAGATAAAAGGTAAACTGTTGGATAGCTAAGTAGGAACAGCTGGCATTTTCTCAGATATAAATGAGAGTGAGCTACAATGTTTTGCTGGCAGCAGCTTTCGAATAGAAATAATAAGTAATCAAAGATAGAGGACAAACGAATGACGAATCATTATTATACAGAAAATCCGGATATCGCTCATGATATTGAAGAATGGGATTTTGAATTGGCAGGTAAAAACTTTCATTTTATGACGGACAGCGGAGTGTTTTCACGTAAAGGAGTGGATTACGGTTCCCGCGTGTTGATTGATGTCTTTGACTGGAAAGAATTACCAAGTGAAGGACGTATTTTGGATGTAGGCTGTGGGTATGGACCAATTGGTCTTGCTTTAGCACATGCTTCTGGCAGAACAGTGGAAATGATTGATGTGAACCAGCGGGCGGTGGCTTTAGCTGTGGAAAATGCCGCGAAAAACCACATTGAACAGATAGACATTCATCCATCTAATATTTATGAGACGCTTCATGAGACAAGCTATGCAGCGATTGTCAGCAATCCGCCGATTCGGGCTGGAAAGCAAGTTGTCCATGAAATATTAAGCGGAGCAGAGCCTTTATTGGCGACAGGTGGTACATTAACTGTTGTCATTCAAAAGAAACAAGGAGCACCCAGCGCTCAGAAGAAAATGTCAGAGGTTTTTGGCAATGTAGAGATTGTCAGTAAAGATAAAGGCTACTATATTTTGAAAAGTGTGAAGGAAGCCTGATTATTTGGATTTAAGTATACTAAAAGTTTAGGAATTTAGTTATGCCCTAGACGCATTGAAATCCGTTAAAAACTTGATAAACACCTATGGAACAACATGATTAACGAATGTTGTTCATAGGTGTTTATTTGTTGTCGGACGAATATTTTTACAGCAAACTTTGCCGCTTTTACATGAAAACTAATAGAACGCTTAAAGCATGACATAAGGAGAAGCTCAGTGATTAAAGAAGGCTAGTTTGATTTCCAGACTATTACAACTCAGCTGTTTATCAGCACAAGCTTTGAAGCAATGGCAATCACCCAAAGATGTAAGGGATAGAACAGGTAAAAGGCGTACTTAGTCATTGGGGATGTCTGTCCTTTTTGTCCGTTATAAAGATGAAGGAAAGGCACTACTGAAATAAACGCAAAATCAGAATTGACACCCAACATAAGCAGCGTATTTGACCAGTCCCCCATCCATTGGAAGCTGGTAATGAGTAGTAGTAGGGAAAAGGCTAGGTAGCAGGCATCTCTCAGTAAAACTTTTTCTCTAGTGAAGTAAGTAATCGCCATAAACGGTAAAATTACCATTCCCCCCTCAGTAAATAAAGCACCTGCCGCCAGCAAAGCTAAAGCTCCAGCAAATCCCATTAGTTTGAGTCCAAGCTGTTTTTGACTACTGCTCCAGCTGAACAACAGCAGCATTAGCAGACCTGCTGTTAAGGTTAGAAAGATATTGTTGTGGACCTGAACGGCTGGATCTGCCAGCTATAGATTCAGTAAGCTGCTGCCTGCGGCCATCATTCCGGCGGCTGCGCCCAGTCGCATCAAATAGTTCTGCCGACTGCGTGTGTAAAAAAAGCCTTCTACTACCATATAAGCAAAGAATACCCCTACACAGCGAGTAATAATATGGAAAATAGTGGCTGTCGTGTCTGAAACAAAAAATGAGATGTGGTCGAGGACCATTAAGCCCATCATAAGAAATTTTAACTGGTTTGCATTCAAAAAATCACTTCCTTCTTTCGTTGAATTGGAAAAACATTCTGTCGTTTCCAATGATGATATAATCTATAAAATTAAGTCCAAAGGTGTGATAGATCAGCACAACTGAAAGAGTATCATAACTAAAAAGCCGCTCTCCATAGATTGAAGTGATAACCAACGAACAAAAATGAAAGGATGACTACTGGATGCCTATTTTTTCATGTCTAATTTCTTCTAAAAGAATCAAGAGAGGCTTATTACGTCAAAAAAGAAAGCGTTGACATTTTGAAGTCTATCTCCTACAATAGACAGTGTGTTAAATAGAATAGTTTTCATTTGGATAGTGATTGTTTACGAACAAGCTAAACCTGTATGAATTAAAAAACGTGCTTGAAAGCATGCCTTTTTTGATTCGTTCAGGTCTTTTTTTATGATGAAAATCAGTTGGAAGCCGAAAGCCATAAAATGTGTTTGTAATGATTGGAAGAAAAAAATAAACAAGGGGGACGGGGACCGATAGATGAAAAGATTTCTTTCAATTTTATAAATAGGAATGACTAATGAGAAGAGTGGAGGTTTTTTTATGAAAAAAGCAGGAAAGTTTATTTCTTTGGTATCGTTATCTGTATTATTGGCAGCCTGTGACAGCAACGCTGTTAAAGAAGAAAAATTAGAAGGAACTACTCCGCAAAAGTACACAACAGAAGAAAAAACAGAAGGAAATGTGACCTATATACTCGTTAAGAATCCGAATAATGGAGCTGTTTTAGGCTACTTAAAGGATGGTGGTGTTCAGCTGATTGAGGAGGAAGATGGGGATTATACTTATGCATTTAAGGATATGAACGGCAACGGTAAGCTGGATGATTGGGAGGATTGGCGTAAAGATATTGATACCCGGGCGGCTTCTTTGGCAAAGGAACTGACTAAAGAGGAAATAGCCGGTTTAATGCTGTTTAGTAGTCATGAGCGGGAACCAGAGCAGGGGTTAACCGACGATCAAAAGAAATATCTGAACGAAGATAATCTAAGAAATGTTCTGAATGCCGGCGGAAATGATGTTGAAGCTGCAGTTAATTGGAACAATGAGATGCAGGCGTATGTAGAGCAACTGAGTACAGAAGAGGGAAAGAAATTTATTCCAGTCAACTTTAGCTCAGATCCGCGGAGCACGGCTGGTTCAGATGCCTCGTATAATGCAGAGGGAGAAGATATCTCCAGATGGCCCTCTAATTTAGGCTTGGCTGCGACCTTTGATCCTGATACTATGTTGAAATTCTCTAAGGCTGCTTCTGAGGAGTATCGGGCGATGGGAATTGCTACGGCCTTGGGTCCACAGATTGAGCTGGCGACAGACCCGAGATGGCTGCGGGCTGACGGCACCTTTGGCGAGGATACGGCACTGGCGACAGATATGGCAAAAGCCTATGTAGACGGCTCGCAATCTTCCTATGATTCTGATGGAGCGGATATTGGCTGGGGAGCAGATTCAATTAACGCTATGGTGAAGCATTTCCCAGGAGATGGTATGGGCGAAGGCGGTCGGGAATCGCATATGAATAGCGGTAAATATGCGGTTTATCCGGGCGGTAATTTTGAAGAGCATCTAATCCCATTTTTAGATGGCGCCATGAAGCTGGATGGTAAGACGGAACAGGCAGCCTCTGTGATGAGTTCTTATTCTGTAGCAATTGATAAAGACGGCAATCCAGTATTTGGAGTAAATAAAGGTTCTGCATATGATAAGGATAAAATTGATATTTTGCGTAAAGATAATAAGTATGAAGGGATTATTTGTACAGACTGGACGGTCACTTCAGCGGTTTCTGATCCTGATAATGTTTTGGGTATTGGTACAGCCTGGGGAGTGGAGGATGAGACAGTCGCTCAGCGGCACTATGAAGTCCTGCTGACTGGTGTGGATATGTTTGGCGGGAACAATGCAATTCAGCCAGTTCTCGATGCTTATGAGCTATGGGATGCAGCTTATGAAAAGGGCGACGTAGATATATCGGCGGAAGAACGCTTCCAGCAGTCTGGGGCTCGTCTGGTCAAGATGATGATGCTGCCGGGAATTTTTGAAAATCCGTATCTGTCCTTAGCTTCTTCTGCTGAAATCGTCGGCAGTGAAGAAAAAAGAACAGACGGTTATCAGGCACAGCTGGATTCAATTGTTATGCTGAAAAACAGTGATGAGACCATTAAAGAAGCAAATGTAGAAAAAGATTATCAGGAGAAAGTAGTCTATCTCCCAAGCTCAATCCATCATGAGTTTAAAACCGTTTTTGCAGACGCACAGGATACAGCTGAGCCTACAATGAATGTGGACGCAGCGAAAGAATACTTCAAAGAAGTTCTGACGGATGAACCAATTAAAGAAGGAGAAAAGGTAACAGGCTTTAAAGCACCGGATTTGAAAAATGTAGATATGATTGTTATTGGAATGAGTAGTCCGGATAATGGCAGTCCCTTTAGTAGTGCCGGTCTAAAAGACGATGTTTTCTATCCGCTGTCTCTGCAGTACGGCACTTATAAAGCGGATGGTAAGAATGTCCGCAAAACATCTATTAGCGGAGATGTTTTGGAAAATGGTGAAAAGGAGAACCGCAGTTATTATGGACAGACCGCAGTCATCAGCAATAGCTATGATTTGGAAGCCTTTAAAAATGCTAAGAAGCAGAGTGAACAAATTGAAAAAGATACAGGGAAAAAAGTACCGGTTATTGTTGTTCTGAAAGCTAAAAATCCAGTAGTGGTGAGTGAATTTGAAAAAGACGCTGATGCCATCGTAACTGGCTTTTCTGTGAGCGATCAGGCCTATTTCGACATTATTTTAGGAAAGCAGGAGCCAAAAGGGCTTTTACCAATGCAGTTCCCAGCAGATATGGACACGGTAGAAAACCAGCAGGAAGATGTTGCACATGACTTGGAGGTATACAAGGATACAGCAGGCAATCTGTATGATTTTGGCTATGGCTTAGATTATAAGGGTGTAATCTCTGATGCACGGACCGAAAAATATGTGAAATAATCTAAAAAAACGTCTTTGTTTTATTTTTGTTTCTTTTAGTAAGAGTTACAAAAGAAATTAGCTGTCTGCTATCAAGTTTCGCTGTCTTTAAGTAAAAAACTGAAACCTTTCGCTGACTCGCCTATGCTATACTTTGGTCAAAGGGAGTACAGGTTGAGTAAAAAGGTTGCTGTATTTTTATTAAATGACAAAGGAGCGGAAAGATGAAAAAAGTTATTTGGGTGTTATTGCTTTCTACAGCAGTTTTGACTGCCTGCGATAATTCAAAAAAAGAAACAAAAAATTCTTCAATAGAGGCATCAACAGAGGAAGTATCTAAGGAGTCAACAGAAGAATCTACAGAGGAATCTACTGAAGAAACCACAGCTAAGTCTGAGAAAAAATCAGGTGCTGTTCCAAGTCTGGAAGAACGGTCTGAGGCAATGGCTGACTATATGGGTGCAGAGAAATCAGAAGAGCTGTATCGTCAAACTGACCCAGTAGTTGTTTCAGAAGGAGATTTGGAAATTTCGATTGACGAATATGCTTTGAATAAGCTGACAAATTTTGATTCTAATTTTAAGATTCCTTTTGGCGATGAAACAGAAGAAGGCGGTATATTACTAGCGACATTTACAATTACAAATAATAGTGATAAGACACTATACTATCCGTCAACTCCAGACTTAACCTTTACAGGAGCAACAAAGGCGTACACAAATAATAAGTCTGTTGTGAAAGATGATTCTGACAATATCATCAGCTTCACTGTTCGAGAAGACGGTGAACTGCCAGCAGGAGAGACAGTTACTAAAACAGCCAATTATCTCTTTAGTAAAGAGGCACTTGAAGAAATAAACAAGTTGGGAATTGTAACGATGCAGGTTCCACGAGGCTATACAGCGCCGGATACCTTTAAAGCTGAAGACGCCGTGGGTGAAGACCAGAAAATCCAGCTGTCAGTTACGTCATCTGGTGAAAAAACAGCAGGGGATAATGCAGCCTTTCTACAGGATAAAGCCAGTATAGATAACATGGGGACAAAAACACTGGATAAAGAAAAGAAAAATATAAATGAAACAAAAGATATTAAAGGATTCAAAGCAACACTTTCTGACTATCAATTTACTTTCTTTGAGCCAAATGAAGTAGAAGCACAGCGCTTTAGTTCATTTGAAAACGGCGTTGTACTATTGACCGTTAAATTTGATTTAGATAATCAAGGAGAGAAAGGCATTAATATGGGCAGCAGTGCCTCTGTGTTGACGGTGAATAACGGCTCTCAACGTCTTCTAAGTGAAGGAATGCTGGTAGACTACAATAGTATAAAAGACATTGTTCAGCCGGGAGAAAGTGGTGAACTGCTGCAGGTATTTGTTCTTGACCAGGAGCAATATGAAAAAATCTGGCGGGAAAAAGACTTTAGCATCAAGTTGAAACTGCTGGATGAAGACTTTTCAAGTGAAGAAGCAGAGTTTGATTTACCAAAATAAATTAAAAACATCCTAAGAATAGAGGGAAAGGTGACTCAGCGAAATACCTTTCCCTCTAGTTTTTGGTTATAAAAGTTATAATACCGACCAGATAGAAGCTTCAATGGTTTATCTGGTCTATTTAGTGTATCTTTGGAAGAGGCTTAAATCATAAGAAATTTTCACATTCCTCTTAAGTGATTATGGGAAAGAGAGGCGGACCAATAAATAACTGCTCAAATTCTTCTTTACACTAAATCCAAACAAACAATGAGCCCTTAAGTTAGATTCAAAAATCTAACTTAAGGGCTCATCTTAGGTTGCTATTTTCGGATAGTTTATCCTGTTTCTTGAAGCTAAGCGTTGTTGCTTTGGCTTCTAAAGGGTTCCGGCAATAGGTAGTACGATTGACGGGTTTTTATTTAACAGAATTTATCTAGCTTTAGTAATCCTCTTCAGATCGTGTGAATTCTTCATTTTCCAATCTTGTTAAAAAGGATTTGTCCATTCGATAGAGTTCGTAAGCCGAATTACTAGTTGTCGTTTCAAAATAATAAGCGACAGGAGTTCCTTTTACTAAGACCACAGCATAAGCTGCGCCTGCTTGTTTCAGTAATTCCTGATTTAACGCTGGAATATCTTCATTTAAATCGTCAATTTTACCGCTGTATGTCAATAGTACACCTGTATCGTAAGTATAGTTATTCAATACACGAGGGGAGCCAAGACCATCGTTGACAAAGCTGAATTTTTCCGGCAGAGACAATGTTAAAAACTCTTCCTGACGTGTTTCAGCAACATCAAGACCATATTGACTCATTGTGTCGTATGTCAACATGCCTTCATAAATCGCCCCAACAGCTTCAATGTCTAAAGGATATTTGATGGTGATTGGACGATAGATACTGTCTTCTGTTTGGTTGTTGTATGAGCCGGAAGTAAAATTCAGTTTTATGGTGTGGATAGGGTAGCCTTGTTCCTGAAGGCTTTCGCATAGAAATAACCCCTCCTCTGGATCATACTCGTTTTCCTTTTGTGCTTTCAGCTCATAATAGTCCTGTCCATCCTGCTGAACAACTAGGTTATCAGGTTCAAGCGCCATGGGCAGGTTGTCAGCTTGAAAATTATCATACGTCATTTTCAGAACGGCAAAATACTTGTTTTTCACAGAGCTATTCACATAGAGAATAGAAATATCTGAATAACCGCGTTCCGCCATCGTTTTTTTCCATCCGTCTGATAAAGTGATTTCATTCTTTTCTACAAAGTATTTCTCAGGATCCACTGGCTGCTCTGCTGGATCATCTTGTTCAGTAAATGATGTTGTTAAATCATCTTCACTGGTAGAAACAATTTCCTGTGGAGCACGAGGCAGCTCTCGTTTGGATTGAGGGCGGTCCTCACGGATAATTCCCCCAACCCAAACAAATAGGCAATAGCCTAAGATACTTAATACCAACACTGCGGCACCAACTGCCGCTGTAACCAACTTTTTATTTTTCATTTTCTCCTCCTGTGCAGCTCGTGTCTGAAAAGTTTAGCGGTAAATATTGTTGTAAGTTTGATGATGTTTATTATCAAAAATCCTTGCTTATGCACCACATAACCTGTTTTTTTCAATTGATTTACATTAAAATTTCCAAAAACTCGTTTAACACAGAACTTTTCAGACACGACCTAGTCTGATATTTATTATATAAGAAAAGCTTAGTACTGCCAATTTGTTTTTTCCGTTTTCACTTAGGAACGTCTATGCTATGATAAAATAAGCACAAACAAGGAGGATGAAAATGAAAAAAAGGTTAATTGTTGGTGGAATATTACTAGGTACAGCTTTATCATTGGGTATTACTGCTTCAGCTGCAGAATATCCAGCAGTCATTAAGGTTTATGATAAAAATAATGATGTGACTACGCTGGATGCTTATCAAAAATCAACAACAAAGTTCAAGGAAAAAACATTTACTGATCCTGAGTATGCTGCTTTTATAACAATGGAGGCGTTGTTTTCAGACGGCTTTAACAAGGGCAAGGATATTTTGCCGTTCAGTGAAGCCGAATTTTGGAAAAGTGTTCAGGAACAGTTCGAAGACAAACAGCCTAAAGGCTTAAAAGGAATAGTGGTAGATGGAGAAACTCTGTCTGCAAAGGAATTATCCTCAGCAACCAGTACTGTATTGAAAGAGATGCTGCAGCAGGTCGTAAATTATGAGGTTATGTCTTCAGAGATTACAGGCGACACTGCAAAAGTGAAGCTGGCATTTTACCCCATTTCTTTAGGCAGCTTCAGTCGCCAGATTTTCTATTTAAACTATGATGTTGCTGGAGAAGGAATTGTTTTTCTGGAAGATGAAGCGTTTATGACCACGCTAAGTAACTACAATTATTTGAAATATGTGGAGAATAATATTGCCCCTCTTACCAAAGAGCCGGTAACGCACGAATTGACCTTGCAAAAGAATGAATCAGGGAATTTCGCCCCTTCCCAAGAGGCGATGAAAGAGCTGTATGCGGCTTGTTTGAATGATGCCTATACCTATAAAGATGAAGAAGGCGCCATTAATTCCGGCGAACGATTTTTTTTGAAAACACAGTTTGATAAATAGCATTAGAACGCAGAGATATTAATTCTGCGTTCTTTTTTATGATTAGCTGATAAAAATCAGAATTAAGTCTCAAATAATTAATGATTTAAAGTGTGATTTCACCTGAACTTCTCTTAATATATTATCAAAAAGTTTTATGAAAGCAGATATAAGTATGATATATTTTATAGTGATGATTTAAACTCACAAATGATTTTATTTTAAAGGGGTGGGCGGTATTCCTAATTCTAATCCCAATGCAAATAATAATATATTTCCAAATGGAGGGTATTAGTTTTATGAAGGAGATTAACAAACGCAGAAGCAACAGCTATATCAACTTGATATCATTGGAAGAAGCTACTAAAAATATTTATTTTGAAGATGTTAAATTTATCATGGATGGGAAACCTGAGCAAAAATTTTCTATAAATATAAAAAAATGGTGTGTTTACTTAGCAAGTGTGTTTCTCCCAGCGTTACTGATAATTAGTCTTATAGCTAGTGGTTCAAAATATCTTCCACAGACTATCATTGCAATTGTTATAGAGCTAGCGATAATAGGCTACATGACTTATAAATTTTTATCCCCA
The DNA here is from genome assembly GCF_056924295.1 of Enterococcus sp. LJL128. Lineage (NCBI taxonomy): Bacteria > Bacillati > Bacillota > Bacilli > Lactobacillales > Enterococcaceae > Enterococcus > Enterococcus sp. LJL128. Next base: position 143,725 of record NZ_JBXPBP010000005.1, read on the forward strand.
TATTGTAATTTTTTGCGTTATTGGGGATATGAAAAAACTAGATATTCACTTGTTAAAATGGCATATATATCTTTGTTCTCTATAGGATATGGGATGGATGAGGGAAGCTATATAATCAATTTTTTAGTAGTTACGATGTGTATTATCACTTTCTTGGTTCTCTATGAAAAAGTAGAAGAAAATATGATTATAGAAGAGCTCAACAAACGTTTTAACAAGCAATATAAAACATCTAAAACTCTGAATATTATGATGAAAACTTCAGGTTTAGTTGTAGTAGTCATCTTTTTATCTATGCAATTTTATCGAATAAATAAATGGTGGCTAATTGATTCTGTTCTCCCAGATTCTAAAACTCAAGCGAATTTTTTTGATGATTTGATAGGTATTTTCATAGGAATTCCTATTTTATTACTAATAACACTAATTCCTACTTACTTTTTATTTAATTCAAAAAGCTATGTGGAAGCAAAAGTAATTAATCGATACGCAGAAGATTTTAGAGAGCGTTATGATTATACAAAGAAAGAATGGTATGAAGGTTGATTGAATTATGTGTGGCAGTCCTTACTGATAAAAATTAGCCGCCTAGAATTCAGCTACACAGCTGATATAAACATTAAAAATTAGTTATTTATTTAATGAGCTTATATCTAATAATGGGATAGAAACGAGGAATAATAAATGGAAGAAAAAACACAATTAATATTTCAATATGTAATCCCTGCTATGGTAGGTTCATCGGTTTTGACAGCATTTATAACACAGTTGTTTAGTTATTTTTCAGACAAAAGAAGTAGCAATATTGAATATATTACTAAAGAAATAGTTGGAGAAAAGATTTACGAGAGATTTGTATAAAGATTGATGAAGCTACGAATAAAGAAGAAATGAGTAAATATTTAAATGATATTAAACTTAGGATTAACCCTTTTGGACACAGTAAGTGGAAAGAGAGGATTAGTATAAGATGGGCTAGATATGATGGGTATCTATGGTCAGTAATTGAAGAAATTGAGGGGAAATTAGCTGATCCGAATTTCGATTTAGAAAAATATAAAAGGGATTTGGTTTATTGTATTAGCCTTTTATTAAAATTAGACTGGGAGCGAAGTAAAAATGAAATTAAAGGCAATAGTAACAAGTGGATAACTTATGGGGTAGTCCTAATCACATGGATGATTACATTTATATTTTTGGGAGATTCAATTAAAAGTATATTGACCAGTACTATTGATAAAAATATACCATCAATTATGGCAGTAGCTGTATTGTTTTTTGTTCCCTTTTTCGTTAGATTATACTCATATGAGATTGATGATACAATAAAGGATATTTTTATTACACTGTTTTTAGTTGTTCTGCTTCCAGTAGCTAGTAATGTAGTGTTGTGTACGTATGCTTCAGGTTACCATCTTTCAATAGGAGAAATGATAATTTTGATTATACTATATATAGTTATTTTCATTCTTGTTGCTTTTGAGATAGGTAATACCTATTATGGTAAAATACAAAATTTTTTTAAATAAAGAACAAATTGAAAAAAGTAGACAAGCTATTTAATAAAGTATCTTGTCTGCTTTTTTCATATCCGTCTCTTTGTTGTTTATCTTGTTGACAGCTAGATGGATAACGATTTCTTCTGTACCGACGATGCCTTACCTCCGACGAAAATCTCGCGAATTTTGTCTGCTTTTTTCGTCAGACAGGTCTGAATTTCAGAAGGCAGACCCATAGAGTAGCCCTGCTCAAAAATCATATGGCAGCTGCCGTTAGACTGGTCATTCTGCTGATATTTACTGAGATAACAGGCAAGGGCCGCGTTTGATGTACCTGTGGCGCTTTCCTCTGGGATATTAAATAGAGGAGCAAAATTCCGGCAATGAGCAGTTGCAGCGGGTGTGACGGTTTCTGTTGAGAAAAGATGATAGCCTGTTACTTGATATTTCTGGCTGATTGCTGTTATTTGCGGAAAATTTGGCTGAGCATTTGTCACTAGCTGTAAGCTCTTAACTGGAATCAAGATATCTTTAAGTCCTGTTGAAACAATTTGAACAGGCAAGTAATCATGAAAGTCGTTTTCTAATAATCCCAGTGAATCCGCCAGCTCAGCCGCTGAGAGAATAGTCAGGAACTGCGGCGGTGTCTGCTGTAGAAAAATTTCTCCAGCAGATGTTGCATTGACCGTTAGAATACCTGCTTTTGTTTCAATAGAATAGCTGCCCGAAGCAAGCTTCTCTTTTTGAAGTAAAGTTGAAAAGAGGCCTACCGTAGCATGGCCGCAAATAGGGACTTCTTCAACCGGAGTAAAGTAGCGAACCTGAAAATCTGCTTGTACGCTAGGAAAAAGAAAAGCCGTTTCTGAAAATCCTAAGATAGTTGCAATTTTTTGCATTTCAGTTTCAGCAAGATTTTTTGTATCAAGAACAACACCGGCGGGATTTCCGCCTGAATTATTTTTAGTGAATGCATTGAGAGAATAGGTATCAATAATCATTGGGTATCCTTTCTTTTTCATAAACTAAGCTGAGTTGAAAAACTATTTCTTATAAACAAGCCATCTGCTCATGCTCTGCTTACTGACCTACAATCAGTGCAGTTGCTCTAAAAGCAGTATTTATCTGTAATTTGACTACGATAAGTTAAATTGCAGAAGGTATTTTACAAAATTATAAAAAGCTGCAAAAGCAGTAACTAGGTTCAGTGAATGTTCGGTATTTTCTGAAATATAGCAGTTGCTACGTTTGGAAGTTTTCAGTAAATTATCAAAAAATATGAAAGTGTGAAAATAGCAATCGTGTAAGGTTTCTGATGTTTTTCAGACTGCTCGCTTTTCTAGTTAAGCACTTTTTTATTAAATAATAAATTTTTCATTTATCTGTTTTTTTCCGAACGATTCTGATAAGATATGATTGTTCAACAAGTATTTTGAAAATGTATCATGTCATATGGAGTGTGTCAACGGGGAGTGGGAAAATGAAATTAACAATTAAGGAAATTGCGGATATGGCTGGGGTTTCAGTGACCACGGTTTCCCAGATACTTAACAATAAGGGCAGCAGGTTTAGTGAAGCAACTAGAAAAAATGTTTTAGAAATAGTGGATAAGTACCAGTACAAGCCAGATTTCTTTGCGTCAAATATTATCACTAGGCATTCGAAGACTGTTGGAATGATTGTTCCGGACGTAACGGATTTTTTCTTTTCGAAAATTGTTGAGGGCGTAGAAACTCATCTGAACGCACTAGGCTATATGATTTTACTTTGCAACTCCAAACACAGCAAGGAAGAAGAAGAGAAATATGTGACAGAGCTGATTCATCGGTCGGTGGATGGAATCATTCTAGCGACCCCAAATGTTTTGGCTGAGGACCATCTTCTGAAAAAAAGAATGGCTGCATCCTTTCCTGTAGTGCTTGTAGACCGGGGGATTAATAAACGGAATTACGGCCAGCTGCTGATCAATGAGCATGAAGGGGCATACAAAGCGATGACTTCCTTAATCGCTAAGGGGCACAGGCATATAGGTATGCTGAAGGAAACAGAAGGCTATTATCAGTTGACCGAGCGGGTATCTGCTTATCGGAATGCTTTGGAAGACCATGCCATCCCCGTTCAAGAAGAATACATCTGCAGTGGGGAATTGACGCTTAAGGGCGGCTACAAGGCTGCTTTAAAGGTGTTGGAAAATAAAGAGATAACTGCTATTTTTTGTGGTAACGACGAGATGGCCATCGGTGCCTACCAGGCAATTTATGAGAAAGGGCTGCGGATTCCAGAAGACATTTCAGTTATAGGCTTTGATGGACTGGAAATTTCTCAGTATTTGACGCCAAGCTTAACCACTGTCTATCAGCCCGCATTTGATATCGGCTATTATGCAGCAAAATTTCTAGTTGAGGGTATTCACGGCGACGCACAAAAAATTCCAAATAAAATTTTTGAAACAACTTTTGTCGAAAGGGACAGTGTAATTTCTATTGACAATAAAAGAAAAAAAAGGTAATGTTCGTCTTGTAAGCACTTTCTTTTTTATTTATTAGGTTTAGTAAACTGTTTTACTAACGGTTTCATGACAAAAGTTTTTAGTGTATAATACAACATTGGGAATTCGGAGGAATGCAAGAATGAGAATGGTAGATTTAATCGAGAAAAAAAGAGACGGAAATGTACTGTCGAAAGAAGAAATCCAGTTCATTATTGACGGATATACCAAAGGAGATATTCCAGACTATCAGCTCAGTGCATTTTTGATGACGGTTTTTTATCAGGACATGACAGATGAAGAAATTACAGATATGACTTTGGCGATGGCTCATTCCGGTGAAGTAATCAATCTTTCTGAGATAAAAGGCATCAAGGTAGATAAGCATTCTACCGGCGGAGTAGGCGATACCACAACGCTGATTTTAGCTCCTTTAGTAGCTAGTGTAGGTGTGAGTGTTGCTAAAATGTCCGGCAGAGGCTTAGGACATACCGGCGGAACAATTGATAAGCTGGAAGCAATTCCCGGTTTTAAGGTTGAACTGCCGGATGAAGAGTTTATACGATTAGTCAATGAAAGCCATGTAGCGGTGATTGGTCAGTCGGGCGATTTGGCTCCTGCAGATAAAAAGCTTTATGCATTAAGAGACGTTACCGCAACAGTAAATTCAATTCCGCTGATTGCCAGTTCAATTATGAGCAAGAAAATCGCAGCAGGTGCGGACGCGATTGTACTGGATGTGACAACTGGTGAAGGAGCCTTCATGAAAAACCTGGATGAAGCCCGTAGATTGGCAGAAACGATGGTGCGGATTGGTAAATTGGCTAACAGGCAGACGATGGCGGTTATTTCAGATATGTCTCAGCCGCTGGGCGAGGCGATTGGCAACAGTTTGGAAATTGTTGAAGCAATCGAGACTCTGAAGGGAAATGGGCCAGAAGATTTAGTGGAAATGTGCTATGTGCTGGGCAGTCAGATGGTTGTTCTAGCAGAAAAAGCCGCAACGTTGGACGAAGCACGGGCGATGCTGAAGGAAGCGCTGGAATCTGCAAAAGCCTTGGAAAAATTCAGAGAAATGATTCGTAATCAAGGGGGCGATGATACAATCATCGATAACCCGGAACGACTATTGACAGCTAAGTATGAAGTTGAATTGCCGGCAAAATCCAGCGGCATTGTTCAACGGATTGTTGCAAATGAGATTGGCGTGGCTGCAATGCTTTTAGGTGCGGGTCGGGCAACTAAGGAAGATGAGCTGGATTATGCAGTAGGAATTAAGCTGCACAAGAAGGTCGGTATGCCTGTGAATGAAGGAGAATCCCTGTTGACAATCTATGCGAATACTGAAGACATAGAAGAAGTAAAGGATCTGATTTATAAAAATATCGAAATTGGACAGTCAGGGGAGGAACCTGTTCTGATTCATGATATAATTACTCTATAAACGTAAAAGGAAGTGTAAAAACGTGGAAATTAATCGAATGATCGATCACACGATATTGAAAGCAAATGCAGCAGAAGAAGACGTATTGAAAATTATTGAAGAAGCAAAAAAATATGAATTCTTTTCTGTCTGTGTAAATCCGTTTTGGGTGAGCTTGGCGCATGAAAAATTAGCGGGTACAGCTGTTTCAACTTGTACAGTTATTGGTTTTCCTCTAGGAGCAAATACTTCTGAAGTAAAAGCTTATGAAACAAAAGATGCAATTGCAAATGGCGCAGACGAAGTAGACATGGTTTTGAACGTCGGTGCGCTGAAATCTAAGCAATATAAAAAAGTTCTGAAGGACATTCAGGCAGTAGTGGAAGCAGCGGCAGGCAAAGCCTTGGTAAAAGTGATTATTGAAACAGCTCTGTTGACAGATGAAGAAAAAGTGAAAGCTTGCCAGCTGGCAAAAGAAGCAGGGGCTGATTTCGTTAAAACCTCTACAGGCTTTTCAACGGGCGGAGCGACAGTCGAAGATGTTCGGTTAATGAGAGAAACAGTCGGTTCTGATATGGGTGTTAAAGCTTCAGGCGGGATCCATAACAAAGCAGAAGCAGAAGCAATGATTGCTGCCGGTGCGACAAGAATCGGTACAAGTGCAGGTGTGTCAATCATGGAAGGTGCAACAGGTACCGGCTACTAGTTTTAAACGGATGCGAATTAAACCATAGAATAGAAGAGTGGGGAAATCATGACTGTAAAACCAGAATGGATTGCAATTGCAGAAAATGCATTAGATAAGGCCTACGTTCCTTATTCTCATTTCCCGGTAGGAGCCTGTCTCGTCACTGAAGACGGTCAGACGTATCAGGGAATTAATATTGAAAATGCTTCGTATGGACTAACAAACTGTGCAGAACGGACAGCTATTTTCAAAGCTGTCTCAGAGGGACAAAGAAAGTTTCAGCATTTAGTTGTTGCCGGGCATACACCTAAACCAATTGCGCCATGTGGTGCTTGCCGGCAGGTTATTGCCGAGTTTTGTGAGCCTTCAATGCCGGTGACGCTAGTTGGCGACAATGGTGTTACCAAAGAAACAACAGTGGCTGAGCTTTTACCGTACGCCTTTACTGATGATGACTTGTAAACCGCAGATGTGAGAAGGGCGGACAAGCACATAAACAATGTTGAAAAGGGCTGGTCAGAAGAAGCTTGCTTCTTCTGAAAATGAATCAATCAGTTTTGCGGTTCAGTACTATCAGCAGCAGATGTAATCCTTAACAGCAATGGCATCCGCTGTTTCTGTATAAGGCATACATTTTCTGCACAGGTTTTCTTATCTACGTTTCATTCAGTCATCCTGGCTGTTGAAAATATAAAACTATTATTTAGGGGGCTTTACAGAAATGAAAAAAGCAAAATTATTTGGTCTAGGCGTAGTGGCAGCTGGATTGACAGTTGCATTAGCTGCATGTGGCGGAGGTAACGGCGGCACAACGGATGACTCAAAAGATGGCGGATCAGCAAGTGGTTCAGGAGATGCTGACCACAGTGCAGTGATCGTAACCGACATCGGCGGTGTGGATGACAAATCATTTAACCAGTCTGCATGGGAAGGATTGCAGGAGTGGGGTAAAGAGAATGACCTGCCAAAAGGTGCTGGCGGTTATGACTACATCCAATCAAATGATGCTTCTGAATACGTAACAAACATCGATACAGCTGTTTCCAACGGTTTCAAAACAGTATTCGGTATCGGCTATCTGTTGGCAGACTCTATTAGTGCTGCTGCAGATCAAAATGCGGATACACAATTCGTTATCATTGATAGTGTAATCGAAGACAAAGACAACGTAGTTTCAGCAACTTTCAAGGATCATGAAGCTTCTTATCTTGCAGGGGTAGCTGCTGCCAATACAACTAAAACTGATAAGGTTGGTTTTATCGGTGGTGAAGAAGGGGTTGTAATTGACCGCTTTGAAGCTGGCTTCCGTCAAGGTGTTGCAGATGCTGCTGAAGAGCTAGGCAAGACAATCACTGTTGATGTGAAATATGCTGCATCATTTGGAGATCCTGCGAAAGGGAAATCTCTTGCAGCTGCAATGTACCAAGGCGGAGCAGACATCATTTTCCACGCTTCAGGCGGTACAGGAGCAGGTGTCTTCCAGGAAGCGAAAGATTTGAATGAATCTGGCGACCAAGACAAAGTATGGGTTATCGGTGTGGATAGAGACCAGGATGAAGATGGTAAATATACAACATCAGATGGCAAAGATGATAACTTTACATTGACTTCTACGCTTAAAGGTGTAGGCGCAGCAGTCAAAGATATCTCTAATCTTGCTTTGGAAGACAAATTCCCTGGCGGCGAACACAAAGTATATGGTTTGAAAGACGGCGGTGTTGATTTGACTGAAGGCTACCTTTCAGATGATGCACAAAAAGCGGTAGATACTGCAAAAGAAAAAATTATTGCAGGAGATATTGAAGTGCCTGAAACACCGGAAGATGTAAAAGACTAATTCGTAAATAGTTAAGTTGTTGAACAGGGAATGAGGAATGGGACATGCGAATGTCCCTCCTATCCCATTCCTAAAAAAGTTCCGGTTTCTAAGAAAGCAGAATAGGAGATAAACTAGTTTACTAATCTGTTTTCTTAAAAGTCAAACGACAGAAATCATCTTTCGGACTTTTAAGATTTGGTCACCCGAATTTTTGAAGAAACAGCAGTGCCTAAGCTTTATGTTCAGTTTCAACATGTAAAACCTTGTTGCTTGTCACAAGTGAAAAAAACGTTAGGATGTGAAAAAAACGTGGCTCAAGAAAAATATGTGATTGAGATGCGCAATATTACCAAACAGTTCGGCACATTCAAAGCCAATGACAACATCAACCTGCAAGTAAAGCCTGGAGAAATTCACGCATTGCTGGGAGAGAATGGTGCGGGAAAATCTACACTGATGAATGTCCTGTCAGGTTTATTGGAACCGACCTCAGGAGAAATCTACATAGACGGTCAAAAGGTAGATATCAATGGACCGACTGCTGCTAACCGCTTAGGGATAGGAATGGTCCATCAGCATTTTATGCTGGTTGATGCTTTTACTGTCACTGAGAATATCATTTTAGGAAACGAACCTGCTAAAGGCGGTGTTCTGGACCGTAAAAAAGCTGTTGAAGAAATTCAAAAAGTATCCAAAAGATACGGATTAGATGTAAATCCTAATGCGTATATTCGAGATGTTTCTGTTGGTATGCAGCAAAGAGTGGAAATTCTAAAAACTCTTTATCGCGGAGCCAATATTCTGATTTTTGATGAACCGACTGCGGTGCTGACGCCTCAGGAAATTGATGAATTAATTGCAATTATGCAGGGGCTGGTCAAAGAAGGAAAATCGATTATTCTGATTACCCATAAGCTGGATGAAATTAAAAAAGTTGCAGATCGTTGTACAGTTATTCGCCGAGGCAAGAGTATCGGTACCGTTGATATTAAAGACGTATCTTCTCAGCAGCTGGCAGATATGATGGTCGGCCGTTCAGTATCATTTAAAACAGAAAAGATACCTGCAAAACCGACCAAGACAGTCCTGTCTGTTAAAGATTTAGTTGTTAAAGAGAGCCGGGGACTTGAAGCGGTTAAAGGCCTGAGTCTGGATGTCAGAGCTGGTGAAGTGGTAGGGATAGCTGGGATTGATGGTAACGGACAGACTGAGTTAATTCAGGCGTTGACAGGCTTAAGGAAAATCGAAAGCGGATCAGTGGAGCTGAACGGAGTATCCATTGTTAATCAGAAGCCTCGCCAAATTACAGAAGCTGGTGTGGGACATGTGCCGGAAGACCGTCATAAGTACGGCTTGATTCTGGAAATGACTTTGGCAGAAAACATAGCACTGCAGACTTACTACAAGGAACCGTTAAGTAAAACCGGAGTGCTGAATTATAATAAAATTAATGAGTATGCCCGCAAGCTGATTGAAGAATACGATGTCCGTACAACCAATGAACTGGTGCCTGCAAAGGCTCTGTCCGGCGGGAATCAGCAAAAGGCAATCATCGCTAGAGAAGTAGACCGAAATCCTGATTTACTCATTGTATCTCAGCCAACACGGGGACTTGATGTGGGGGCGATTGAGTATATTCATAAACGTCTGATTGAACAGCGTAATCAGGAGAAGGCTGTGTTAGTTGTCAGCTTTGAACTCGATGAAATTATGAATGTTTCTGACCGTATCGCAGTAATCCATGCTGGAAAAATTGTAGGGATTGTTGATCCGAAGGAAACATCTGAAAATGAACTAGGGCTTCTGATGGCAGGGTATTCACTGGAAGAAGCACGTGAAGAGCTAAACAGTGTGAAGGCAGGTGATTCTGTTGAATAACAAGACAGAACGAATCAGAAATATTATGGTGCCGATACTGTCGGTAGTGATGGGATTCATTCTTGGTGCAATTATTATGTTGATTTTCGGGTATTCACCTGTTCAAGGATATTCCGCAATGTTTACCACTGTTTTTGGTCAGGGACCTAAAAATATTGGTGAAATTTTTGTAACAGCTGGGCCGCTGATTTTTACAGCCCTGGGCTTTTCTGTAGCGAACTCAGCCGGCTTCTTCAATATCGGGCTTTCTGGTCAGGCGCTTTGCGGCTGGGTAGCAAGTATCTGGGTGGCGCTGGCAATGCCGGATGCGCCTAGAATGGTTGTATTACCATTAGCAGTGATTGCTGGTGCGCTAGCCGGTGCGGCTGCGGCTGCGATTCCCGGTATTTTACGGGCGTATTTTGGAACGAGTGAAGTTATCGTTACGATTATGATGAACTATGTGTTGCTTTATGCAAGCACTCATATTGTCAATAATGTTATGAATCCTGAAGTGATGAGCAACAAAGGGGTAACCAAGATGGTTGGAGCAAATGCGACCCTTAGAAATTCTTTCTTGACTGAGATGAGTAATGGTTCCCGGTTAAATCTTGGTATTTTCTTAGCGCTTATTTTCCTGGTGATTGTCTGGTTTATGATGAAGAAAACCACAATCGGCTATGAAATACGCTCTGTTGGACTAAATCCTTTTGCTTCTGAATATGCAGGGATGAGTAGTAAACGGACAATTATTCTTTCTATGATTATCTCAGGTACACTTGCTGGTTTAGGCGGTGTTGTACAGGGATTAGGAACCTTCCAGAACTTCTTTGTACAAGGTTCGTCACTGAGTATTGGATTTGATGGAATGGCGGTATCCTTACTAGGTGCCGGCAGCTCAGCAGGTATTTTACTGGCAGCTCTGCTGTTTAGTATTCTTAAGCTGGGCGGACAAGGAATGCCGCTTCGTGCAGGCGTTCCAACCGAATTGGTCGATGTTGTTATTGCATCAATCATCTTCTTTGTTGGGATTAGCTACCTTATCCGTTTCCTGATGGCAAAAGCATCTGGAAGTAAAAAAGAAGTTGTGGTTGTTCAAGAGATAGAGTCAGCCGGCAATGATGAAAGCCAGCAAGGAGGGAAAATCTAATGGATGCAGCATTACTATCAACAATTCAGACAATTATTAATCAGACATTATTTTATTCCACTCCACTGATTCTGACTGCTTTGGGCGGTACGTTCTCAGAACGAAGCGGGATTGTAAACGTAGGACTGGAAGGCATTATGGTCATGGGTGCATTCAGTTCAGTTGTCTTCAATTTAACCTTCGCCGATACTTTCGGCAGCATGACGCCTTGGATCGCCTGTCTCGTCGGCGGTGCTGTTGGTCTGGTTTTCTCATTGCTTCATGCAGTAGCTACAGTTAATCTCCGTGCGGATCATATTATAAGCGGTACAGTCATTAATCTGATGGCGCCGGCACTGGGCATATTCCTTGTAAAAGTAATTTATGGAAAAGGGCAGACAGATACGATTGCAAAATCATTTGGCTACTTTGCCTTTCCAATCTTGAAAGATATTCCAATTATTGGTGATTTATTCTTTAAACGGACCTTCTTACCGGCATATTTTGCGGTACTGATTGCGATTCTTGCCTGGTTTGTTATTTTTAAAACCCGGTTTGGTCTGCGTCTGCGTTCTGTAGGGGAAAATCCTCAAGCTGCGGATACGCTGGGTATCAATGTCTACATGATGCGTTACGCTGGTGTAATGCTGTCAGGTTTCCTTGGCGGTATGGGCGGTGCGATTTTCGCACAATCGATTGCTGGACGTTTTGCAGCAACCACAATCGCCGGACAAGGGTTTATCGCGATGGCAGCTATGATCTTCGGCAAATGGAATCCATTGGGTGCGATGGGTGCGGCGTTGTTCTTCGGATTTGCACAAAATTTGAGTATTGCCGGATCAAGTATTCCGATTATTTCCAAGATTCCTGATGTCTATCTGCAGTCAGCACCTTATGTATTGACAATCATTGTATTGGTACTGTTCTTAGGAAAAGCTTCCGGACCGAAAGCCAATGGTCAGAACTATATCAAATCTAAATAATTAATCTATATAAATCCTCTAGCATGAAGCGGTAACTTAAAAAATGCTGTTTTGAAAAGAGTAAGTAAGGGAATAGAGTACATCACATTTCTCTTGCAGGATTTAGATAGTTGTATTAAAAGGGCGGGACTATGGGAACATTTCTTTAGTCTTGCCTTTTTTTGCATAAATGAGTACTGTAAAGATAAAAGCAGAAGAGGAATGTTTTATTTGCTTGTATAATAATACTTCTGCTCTAAGCTATGAGATGCAGGAGTAAAAAGCTGGTCCATTATCTCCCTTGGGCAAGCTAGTCAATATAACAGCAGTAAAAAAATAGTTTTAACTATTTTAATCAGATATCAGCAGGAACGAACTTGTCTGATGTCTATAAGCACTAAACAAAACTGGAAGAAAGAAGGATGGTTATGTTTAAACGTGTACATTTAGTTGTAATGGATTCTGTAGGAATTGGAGAAGCGCCAGATGCTGATAAATTTGGTGATGTAGGCAGTGATACATTAGGGCATATTGCTAAGGAAGCCGGGTTGACTATCCCTAATCTTGAAAAGCTGGGCTTGGGTACAATTGCTCCTTTGCATAAAGTTGCTGCTGATGCTGATCATTTAGGCTATGCAACAAAATTGGAAGAAGTTTCGGTTGGTAAAGATACTATGACGGGACATTGGGAAATTATGGGCTTGAACATTCAAAAGCCGTTTCGTGTCTTTCCTGAGGGCTTTCCTGATGAGTTATTGAAGCAGATTGAAGATTTTTCAGGAAGAAAAATTGTCTGCAATAAACCATATAGTGGTACGGCTGTGATTGATGATTACGGTGAACATCAAATGAAAACAGGGGATTTAATCGTTTACACGTCTGCTGATCCGGTTTTGCAGATTGCAGCACATGAAGACATTATTCCTTTAGAAGAGCTATACCGAATTTGCCAGTACGTCCGAGACATTACAAAAGATGAGCCGTATATGATTGGACGCATTATCGCCCGTCCATATCTTGGTGAACCAGGCAACTTTACACGTACAAGCAACCGCCATGATTACGCATTGGATCCATTTGGACATACGGTGCTGGATTCGTTGAAGGAAGCTGACAAAGCTGTGATTGCAGTTGGGAAAATTAATGATATTTTCAACGGACAGGGCATCACTGAAGCAGTTCGTACAAAGAGCAACATGGACGGTGTTGATCAGCTGTTGAATGTCATGAAGAAGGATTTCACAGGTTTAAGCTTTACCAATCTGGTTGATTTCGATGCATTATTTGGTCATCGCCGAGATGTTGTTGGCTATGCGCATGCAATAGAAGAGTTCGACCTGCGGCTACCTGAGATTTTAGAAACTATGCAGGAAGATGATTTGTTGATGATTACAGCCGATCACGGCAATGATCCGACTTTTCCCGGGACAGACCATACTAGAGAGTACGTTCCACTGCTTGTTTATAGTAAAAAAATGCAGGGACAAGGTCAGCTTGCTCAAGGACACTATGCAGATATTTCCGCAACGATTGCTGAAAACTTTGGAGTTCCTAAAACAGAAAACGGCGTCAGCTTTTTAAGTGATTTAAAATAGGAGGAAAACAATGACAAAATTGAAAGAACAGCTACAGGAAACAACTGATTTTTTGAGAGGAAAAGGAATTGAACAGGTAGACTTTGGTTTGGTTTTGGGCTCTGGTCTTGGTGAACTGGCAGAGGAAATTGAAAATCCAGTAGCGATTTCCTTTTCTGAAGTACCGCATTTTTCTCTTTCTAAAGTCGTTGGTCATGCGGGTAAGCTAGTGTATGGTACACTAGCTGGGAAAAAAGTGCTGGCCATGCAGGGACGCTTCCATTACTATGAAGGTCATTCAATGCAGACAGTGACGTATCCAGTACGTATGATGGCAGCGTTAGGTATTCATTCGATTGTAGTAACCAATGCTGCAGGTGGAGTGAATGAAGCCTTTGAACCAGGTAATCTGATGCTGATTACTGATCATATCAATTTCACTGGAGACAATCCGTTAATTGGTGAGAATGAAGATGACATGGGACCACGTTTCCCGGATATGAGTCAGGCTTATACGAAAAATTATCAGGAGGCTGCAAAGGCAGCAGCTGCTGAACAAGGGATTGTTTTACAGGAAGGCGTGTATATGGGTTTTTCTGGTCCTACGTATGAAACACCTGCTGAAATACGCATGGCTCGGAAGATGGGGGCTGATGCTGTGGGGATGTCCACTGTGGCAGAAGTAATTGTGGCTGCTCATAGCGGCTTGAAGGTTCTGGGAATCTCTTGTATTACTAATTTGGCCGCAGGGATGCAGAGCAGCCTAAACCATGAAGAAGTTGTGGAAACAACAGAGCGGGTGAAGGAGCAATTCAAGCAGCTGGTGAAAACTACATTGAAAAATATGTAGTACGATGAAACGTTTGTTATCTCTAACACTAATGAGAAGAAAATAAAGGAGCGAAGCAAATGAGTGTTCATATTGAAGCGAAACAAGGTGAAATAGCAGATAAAATTCTATTGCCGGGCGATCCGCTAAGGGCAAAATATATTGCAGAAACCTTTTTAGAGAATCCGGTTTGTTACAATCAGGTTCGGGGAATGCTGGGCTATACGGGAACCTATAAAGGAGAACGTGTTTCTGTACAGGGAACAGGTATGGGTATGCCTTCCGCAACGATTTACGCCCATGAATTAATCAATTCCTATGATGTGAAGAAATTGATTAGAGTAGGCACTTGCGGCGCGCTTTCTACAGATGTTCATGTTCGAGATTTAGTGATTGCTCAAGGCGCGGCAACTAGCTCTGCAATGATTGCTAAAAATTTCCAACAGTTTCATTTTCCACCAATCGGCAATTTTGACTTATTGCTTAAAGCCTATCAGCTTGCGACAGAAAAAGGATTTACTACCCATGTAGGAAATGTATTGTCTGAAGATACATTTTACAAGGATGATACAGCTGAAACAATGAAGTTGGCTGAATTAGGTGTACTGGGAGTGGAAATGGAAGCTGCAGCCTTGTATTATTTAGGGGCGAAATTTAACGTGCAGGCATTAGCAATCTGCACAGTCAGCGACCATATTATTACTGGTGAGGAAACAACGGCTGAAGAGAGACAGACAACATTTAATGAAATGATTGAAGTAGGTCTGGAAACAGCTATTGCATAAGTTTAAATAAGCAAAAAACGAAGGAAAGCCTAAGACCTTTCCTTCGTTTTTTCTGTTTTACAGCAGAGAAGTTTTAACATCTTCAATGATGTTTGTGTTGGCAATTGGTCCATTATAGAGCCAGCTGGAATCGCCGCCGAAGCTGTAAACTTTATCATTTTTCACAGCCTTCAGGTTTTTCCAGACATCCTCTTGGAAGAACGGATCGGATTCATCGCTATTGATTAAGAAGATATTGTCTGCATCCAGTTCGGCCATCTTTTCAAGAGAAACAGCACTCCAATCAGCCGTTGCTGTTTCAGAAATCTCAGCAACCAAATTAGGGATTTTTAGACCTAAATCTCCGTAAAGTACAGCGCCGCTTGAACGAGTTTCGCTAACCATAAAGGCTTGGTTATTGGTAATCCAAAGAACGGTGGCTGACTGGTCAGCTGCTTTGTCTGCAAGCTCAGCTTTTGTTTTATCAGCTAATGTATCATAGTCTGCCAGAATTTCTTTTGCTTGATCTTCCTTGTTTAGAACAGACGCAACATCAGTTAGCTGATCTCGCCAGGTAACACCGTCGCCGTTTTTCACTACATATGTAGGAGCGATTTTGCTGTATTCAGCATATTTTCCACCTTCAACCGTCGCTGATGAGCTAACCAGCAGTAAATCAGGTTCATATTTAAGAACTTCCTCATAAGGCAAATCGTAAGAGATTGTCGGAATCCCTTCTAATTTATCCTGTAGATAGTCTTGAATACTCGCATTATTTACAGTCCATTGAGCGATGGGGGTCTCGTCTAAAGCGACTAAGTAATCTTCCAGATAACTGCCGATGATTTTCTTTGGATTAGCAGGAATAGTCACTTCATTTCCTAAAGCATCTTTCATAATCCGTTCTTCCGCAGTGCTGTCTTTAGCAGAGGAACTGTCTGTTTTATTATTAGAGCCGCAAGCAGCCAGTAAGCTTCCGCCAATTAATAGAGACAGTCCGAACGCCGTATATTTATTAAACAATTTCATTTGATTCTCTCCCTTAAGTATAATTAAATGATAACGATTCTCATTATCATTTATATCGAGAGATTTGTCAATTGTTATTTCTAATTGAACAATAAATTCTCTTTGTTGTGTGCTGAAAGAATAAAGGTCATTGCATTTTATAGAAGAGTTTTCTATAATGAAGTACAGTTCGTTGAGAATCATTCTCAGCGAAAAGATAAAAAGAATCGTTGTATATATAACTTCAGTACGAGGAAGGAATTTCATGAATATACTAAAAACGACCGATTTGGCGACAGCCTATGGCAAAGAGGTTATTAGCGAAAAGCTAAACTGTACATTTGAACAGGGAACCATAACCAGTGTCATTGGACCTAACGGCTGCGGCAAGTCCACGCTGCTTAAAACACTGGCGCGCATTATGCCGGAAGCTAAAGGACAGGTTTGGCTGGAAGAGCGTAAGCTGAGCGAGTTCTCGTCAAAAGAAGTTGCCCGAAAGCTGGCAATCTTATCTCAAAGTCCGGAAAATAGCGTAGATTTGTCGGTATTTGATTTGGTTTCTTTTGGCCGCTATCCGTATCAGTCTGGTTGGAAAAACCTGAATAGTCACGATCAAGAGCTTATTCAGTGGGCGTTGGAGTTGACAGGGCTAACTGAACTGGCTAGAGAGTCAGTGGCGATATTATCCGGAGGACAACGGCAGCGGGTATGGATAGCCATGGCTCTAGTGCAGGATACAGAGATTTTGCTTTTAGATGAGCCAACCACTTATCTTGACCCGGCACATCAGCTGGAAATTTTAAACGTGTTGAAAATGATTAATCAAGAATACAATAAAACGATTGTCATGACCATTCATGATATTAATTTGGCCTCCCGTTTTTCAGATCGAATCATTGCTATGAAGGACGGAAATATAGTAAAAGACGGAACACCCAATGAGGTTGTCACAGAAGCGTTGTTAATGCAGGTGTTTGCTATTGAAGCAGAAATTATCTGTCACGGAAAAACAAGACGGCCTCTGGTTCTATCTTATGAAATGGCGGAAAAGGAGAAGGCTGATGAACTGGAAAGCTAAGCTTCAACAGCGGCAAATCAGCTGCTTTCTGCTCTTTTTTCTTTTGCTGCTGGCAGCAGTTGTTGTCTCTGTTCTGTATGGTGCGGTTCAAGTCCCTTTTAGCACATTGATTGAAGCATTTACTGATTTCGATAAGGAAAATCAGCTGCATCAGGTAGTCTTGTCGATACGCCTTCCTAGAGTGCTTGGAGCAGTTTTGGTAGGAACGAGTCTGGCTATCACTGGGGCTCTTGCTCAAGGGATTACGCAAAACCCGTTGGCAGATTCTGGTTTGTTGGGGATTAACGCTGGTGCTTCATTGGGTCTAGCCTTAGTCTTTGCTTTTTTACCAGCTGCAGGCTACTGGCAGATTTTATTTGTTTCTTTTTTGGGGGCGGGGCTGAGCGTCCTAATCATTTATTTTATATCCAGTCGCTCAAAGCAAGGAGCCACACCTATCCGATTAACCTTAGCAGGTGCCGGAATCAGTGCGTTGTTTATTTCTCTTAGCCAGTTTATTGCACTGCAGTTTAATTTAAGCCAAGATATTACGTTCTGGTCTTTGGGCGGAATCAGCGCTATCTCCTGGCAGCAGCTGAAGCTTGTAGCCCCTATATTTATTGCATCAGTAGCTGCCTCCTTCTTTTTCAGTTCGTCAGTTACTATTCTGCGTTTTGGTGATGACACTGCAATTAGCTTAGGAAAAAATCCTCGGGTGATTCGATTGGCGGTCAGCGCACTCATTCTGCTGTTATCTGGTTTAGCCGTAGCGATTGCTGGATCAGTCAGCTTTGTCGGTTTGATTGTTCCACATATGATGCGCTTTTTTGCTGGTGAAAACTACCGCAAACTACTGCCGTTTTCAGCTGTCGGCGGGGCTTTGCTGGTAGTGTTGGCCGATTTTATCGCCCGTATGATCAATCCGCCGTTTGAAACACCCTTTGGTGCTGTTGTGGCAGTCATTGGGATTCCATTCTTTATCTATTTATTCCGTAAGGGAGGGAATCTAGGGTGAGTAAAGGAAAATTATTCGGCATCTATAGTTTACTTGTTTTATTGTTGTTAGCAATCACCTTGTTCAGTCTGACAAATGGTCAGCTGGCGATTTCTTTCGAGGATTTTTTACAAGTAGTTTCTGGTTCTGGCAGCAAAGTGCAGCGGCTATTAATCATTGATTTTCGGTTGCCTCGGATTATTATCGCTGTACTAGCTGGAGGCGCTCTGGGTTTAAGTGGAACTATTCTTCAAAGTGTTACGCAAAACCCGCTGGCTGATTCAGGTATTCTAGGGATTAATGCAGGTGCAGGCTTTGCAGTGCTGTTGTTTATCAGCTTTTTCGAAGCAACGACAGCTACCGTATTTCTATTGCCTTTTGTAGCTTTATTGGGTGCACTAGCGACAGCTGGAAGTATTCTTTTGATTGCCTACGACCGCCGCAAAGGATTAACACCCGTTCGAATGGTTTTAACTGGAGTGGTATTAAGTACAGGAATTGCTGCTTTGACGATTCTGCTGACAACAAAGCTGGATGCTGAAAATTATCGCTTTGTCACGATGTGGCAGGCAGGTACTATCTGGGGCAGTAATTGGTCCTTTGCTGGTGCCCTGCTGCCGTGGCTGGTTCTGGTTTTTGTGATTGCATTAAGAAAGCATCGGGTTTATGATATTCTGCAATTAGGTGATGAAACAGCCATTTCAGTTGGAATTGAGGCGGGAAAAGAGCGGCTATTCTCGTTGATTTTAGCTGTTTCCGGAGCTGCAGCAGCTATTTCTGTAACTGGTGGAATCAGCTTTCTGGGCTTAATTGCCCCGCATATTGTCAGAAAGCTAGGAGCCGCCAAGCATAAGGATATTTTACCGCTGTCTTTATTAACTGGAAGTGTTCTTCTGCTGCTTAGTGATACGATTGGACGTACAATTCAGGAAAAAGGTGAAATTCCTGCTGGTGTTATTGTTGCCATCATTGGAGCGCCTTATTTTCTCTATCTACTGCTGCGGAGTGATAAGTAACGATAAGATGGAAGAAGAGAACCTAGCTGCTTTTTGCGGATAATACGCTTTTGTTCTAGCGATTTTTCAAAACTAGTTCCTATAGTATTGATGACTCTGTCCTAATTGCTTCTAAGAATTTGGTTGCTGGAATAAAAACATCTGGCATGAAGGATTAACTAGATGCAAAAGAGAAAGGGATAGAGGTATTTGTTTCCGAAGGGAGAGCTCTACGCCCGCTGTTTATCTAGATTCCATGTGAGTGGGATATGACTTGATAAGTTATGTCTCACTCACTTTTGCATTTACCATTGATAACTTTTTAGGCAATTATCAAAGAGCGCGGTTACTGGAATCCGCTGCTGGCAGAAGTATATGAAAAGGTATATGATGGTAGGTGAGATAAAATTATAATTGAAGCAGGTGAAAGAATGGAAAATTTTCGTTTTTATGTACCAACGGATGTGCGTTTTGGAAAAGACCGTTTGAAGGATGAATTAGCAGATGTTCTAAACCTCTATGGAAAAACAGTGCTGCTGGCATATGGCGGTGGTAGTATTAAAAAGAACGGGTTATATGATCAGGTTTTATCATTAATGAAAGACAATCAGAATAAGGTTGTTGAATTAAGCGGGATTGAACCAAATCCACGAGTAGAAACCGTTGATAGAGGTATTGCTTTATGTCGAGAACATCAGGTAGATGTGATTTTGGCAGTAGGCGGCGGCTCAACTATTGATTGTACGAAGGTAATTGCAGCGGGCTTCTACGCAGAAGAGCCAGCTTGGGAGCTTGTTTCGAAGCGTAAAGGCTTTAATGGACCTGCGCTTCCGCTTGTAACTGTTTTAACACTTGCGGCAACTGGTAGTGAGATGAATGGCGGCGCTGTGATCACTAATCTTGCTACCAATCAGAAGCTGGGTGTGGGCGGTCCATCAGTACTTCCAAAGGTTTCGTTTTTAGATCCGCAGAA
Organism: Enterococcus sp. LJL128; assembly: GCF_056924295.1. Lineage (NCBI taxonomy): Bacteria > Bacillati > Bacillota > Bacilli > Lactobacillales > Enterococcaceae > Enterococcus > Enterococcus sp. LJL128. The sequence goes on from NZ_JBXPBP010000005.1 coordinate 163,781, forward strand.
TACTTATACGGTTCCTGCTTATCAGACAGCAGCGGGGTCAGCGGATATTTTGAGTCATTTGTTTGAAAACTACTTTAAGAAAACGGTAGGAGCAGATGTTCAGGATTCAGTATCAGAAGGACTGATGCGGACAGTAATCAAAAATTGTCCAACAGCATTGAAGACTCCGGATGACTATGACGCTCGTGCAAATCTGATGTGGGCAAGTAGTCTGGCGCTTAACGGACTCACTGGCAACGGTAAATCCGGTGCTTGGTCTTGTCACCCGATGGAACATGAATTAAGCGCTTTTTATGATATTACTCATGGGATTGGGCTAGCTATTTTGACTCCCCGCTGGATGAAGTATGTGTTGTCAGAAGAGACTGTGAGCAAATTTAGTCAGTTCGCTGAAAATGTCTGGGGGATTAAGGAACAGGACGACTTTGCAGCAGCGAAGAAAGGGATTCAGGCAGTCTACGATTTCTTTAAAGCCTGTGGTATTCCAATGACTTTGCCGGAAGTTGGCATAAATGAGGAAAAACTGTCTCTGATGGCGGAACAAGCTGTGAAGCATAGTACGATTGAAACAGATGCCTACATGCCGCTTTCTAAAGAGGATGTAGTAAAAATCTATCAGGACTGTATGACAGAATCAAGTTATTACTAAAAAGATCGAGAAAAAAGTGGGAACCATAGTTGGCTCCCGCTTTTTTCTACTTCAAAACCTAAAAACCTAATAAAGCGTGGTCCAAGGTAATTCTCTAAGAAATGAGTCGAAGAATCTCAAAGATGCGAAGGAGCTGTTTAAGGACGAAGCGGCTTCTTTCCCACAGCGAATCACGCTTGCGGCAACTATTTAAATTCCTTTGACATCCAGCACAGAATATCCACGCTGATCATACCGGTTTCGGCTGCGGGAATATTCAATCGGCTGACCATTTTTCAAATAAACCACCTGTTCTACTTCTAAAACGGGATCGTCAACAGCACAGTCTAAATATTTTTGATCATATTCGCTGCTTTTAGCTGCCTGAATCGTTCGGAAGGCACCGGCAAATTGAATACCTAATTCCTTTTTTAAATAATCATAAATAGAATGTAGGAGAATCTCGTTTGTCAGGCCGGGAGCTAGATGCACCGGCATGTAGGTATACTCCATGACGTAAGGTTTTTTTTCCAGCAATCTTAGGCGGATAATCTTATAAACCGGCTGTTCCGGCTGGATAATCAACCGTTCCTGTACTTCTTCACTGGGGAATTCGACTTCAAACAGAATTACCTGGCTGGATAGCTCCCTGTTCGCTGCTTCCATTTGGACACTGAGTCCTTGATACTCATTTGCAGGCGAGGTATCCTTATCCCAAAATGAGTGATTCAAGATGCGGGTACCAGCCCCACGCTGAGAATAAACTAAGCCTTCCATCGCTAAAATATTAATTGCTTTTTTTATCGTCATTCGGCTAACATCAAACTCTTTGACCAAATCTGTTTGATTAGGCAAAAGAGAATCGGGAGTGTAGGTTTTATTTTTAATTCGTTTTCTAAGAATATTGGCTATTTCTTCATATTTTGGCATCTATGCTCACCTCATTTTGAGTATAACGAACTCTCAGGTTTTCTACAACGCTAATTTTTCTGCTAAAAGAAAAAACGGACTGGAACACTAGTCAGGCTGACTATGCTCCAGTCCTTAAAAATGAAAGCAGCCTCTTCGAAGTCGAATAGGAATAGACTAAAAATACCAGATGCTGCTTTCGTACGTGCCTGTTTAATTCTTGGAAATTAGTCCTTCACATTTCGTGAGGGTAATGGTCTAAACATCTATATCTACTTGTTTATCCATAATTTTTAAGAATGGGTACCAGATTAGCGCGACGATGATGAAGTCAACCACTTGCAGCAAACCGCCCAGCCATGAGTTGGTAGCCAGAACCCCGCTGGCAATGATTGGCACAGTCCATGGAACAGAAACTCCAGTTGGCGGCGGTACAATACCGGCTGCCATCACTAAATAGTTCAGTGTAGTAACTACGAGAGGAGCCAGCAGCCACGGGATGAAAATAGATGCATTTAGAACAATTGGCAAACCGAAAATAACCGGTTCGTTTACATTGAAGAGGCCAGGTGCTATTGCTAGTCGGCCGACGTCTCTATATTGTTTTTTCTTAAGGAAGAAAGCCATAATCAATACCACTGCCAGTGTCATGCCGGAACCGCCTAAACCAACGGTGAATGTTTCCATAAATGGTTTTGTGATAATATGTGGTAATTCTTTACCAGATTGGTAAGCCTCTAGATTATCCAGCATTAATGTATTCCAGATTGGGTCCATTACTGAGTTGACAATGATTTGTCCATGCAGACCGAAAAACCAAAGGAACTGAACAAAAAAGAGCGCAATTAAGGTTGCCGGAAGACTACTTCCTAAACCAGTTAATGGTTTTTGAATGACTTCATAAATAACATCGTGAAGATTTGTGTTGAAAAAGCCGGTTACTGCTGCATTAATAAAAAGAAAGACAGTTAGTGTACATACAGCTGGGATCAGAGCTGCAAAAGATTTTGATACTGCGGGAGGTACTCCATCAGGCATTTTAATCTGCCAACCCTTTTTAGTAACTCTGCAATAAATTTCCCCTGCAATAAAAGCAGCAAGCATTCCAATGAACATTCCTTTTGCGCCTAAACGATCAAGACTAAGGACCCCGCTAACGGTTTCTCCGCTTTCAGTATCCATAAAAAAGGGTGTCAGAATCAGGAAGCTGGCAAAAGAAACCGCTCCGCCGAAAATGCCTTCTACATCATAGGATTTAGATAAATAATAGCCAATACCAAAAGTAACAAAGACAGACATGATGCTCATTGTAGCGTTTTGCCCGTTTCCGAATAATGAACCCAATGTTCCCTTTAACTCATCGCTGAAAAATGGCAGGTTATTGACAACAACAACAATAGAACCAAACATTGTTAAAGGAAATGACAACATAAATGCATCTCTTAAAACAGTTAGATAACGGTTCTGCCCCAACCAGTTAGCTAAAGGCATGATTTTCTCACCAAGCTTATCCATTAAACCGTTCATGAAAATTCCTCCTAGTTATATAATATGTTTTGCAATCGATTACACAAGTAATATATCATCTTTAAAAATAAATGTCTAGTCATTTATTTTTAAAGTATTGATTTTTTTAGAGTGATAGATTATCATTGAGGTGAGAAAAGGAAAGAGAGGATGGATAGAAATGGCAATATATAAATTTCCCGAAAATTTTTGGTGGGGTTCAGCGGCCAGTGGTCCGCAAACAGAAGGAAGAGTCGCTGAAGACGGCAAGGGTGAAAACATTTGGGATTATTGGTATCAGCAGGAACCAGAAAAGTTTTTCGACCAAGTAGGACCAGAACAAACATCTCGGGTTTACACTAAATATAAAGAAGATATTCAGCTGATGAAAGAAACGGGACACAACAGTTTCAGAACTTCAATCCAATGGAGCCGCTTAATTCCAAATGGAACAGGAGCAGTGAATCCTAAGGCTGTGGATTTCTATAATGACTATATTGATAGCTTAATTGAAGCGGGGATTGAACCCTTTATGAATCTATATCATTTTGACATGCCTTTAAGTCTTCAGGAGCAAGGCGGGTGGCTTAACCGCAAAACAGTGGATGCTTATGTGACCTATGCGAAAACCTGTTTTGAGCTTTTTGGTGATCGGGTGAAGAAATGGTTCACACATAACGAACCGATTGTTCCTGTAGAGGGCGGTTACTTGTATCAGTTCCACTATCCAAATGAGATTAACATGGAGCACGCTGTTCAGGTGGGATATCATGAGGTACTTTCCAGTGCAATGGCAGTTAAAGCCTATCATGAGCTGAATCTCGACGGACAAATCGGTATTATTTTGAACTTAACGCCTAGTTATCCTCGTGATGAAAAGAATCCGGCTGATGTGAAAGCTGCGGCAATGGCAGATGCTTTCTTCAACCGTTCATTTCTTGATCCAGCAGTTAAAGGTGAGTTTCCCTCTGAATTAGTAGAGGTTGTCAAAGAGCTGGATATACTACCTGCTATTGAGCCGGGAGATTTAGAAATAATTAAAGAACACACAATAGACATTCTGGGAATTAACTATTATCAGCCTCGTCGCATCAAAGCGAAAGAATCTGAAATAGATCACAGTCACGGTCCGATGCCGGATGATTATTTTGACAATTATGACATGCCTGGCAAAAAGATGAATCCCTACCGCGGCTGGGAAATTTATGAAAAAGGCATCTATGATATCTTGACTAATGTTCGTGAGAACTATGGGAATATTCCCTGCTATATTTCGGAAAACGGTATGGGGGTAGAAGGTGAAGAACAGTATATAAATGCAGATGGGATGATAGAGGATGATTATCGCATTGATTTTGTTAAAGATCATCTGCGTTACGTACACAAAGCGTTGGAAGAAGGCAGTGGTTGTCTAGGATACCACATGTGGACCTGTATGGATAACTGGTCTTGGATGAACGCCTATAAGAATCGTTATGGTTTCATTGCGGTTGACCTGAACCAGGAAGGCAAGAGAACAATTAAAAAATCTGGCTACTGGTACAAAACAGTTTCAGAAAGCAATGGATTTGAAGATTAACACCAAAACTACTCCAGAGTATGATTTAATCATGTTCTGGGGTAGTTTTTATTGTTCAGGCAGCTGTCGAACAACGGAAAGGTGATTAGGTTTTTATTGTATGTTAATTTCTTCTATTATGATTAATAAATGTTCCAAAGAAAGAATATTATGTTATTATTTTAGTTGTAAGCTTATAAAAAAGGAGTAGGTAAGTTTACGATTAAAAAAGGAGGAAATAGCATGAAAAAGAAAAAATGGTTATTAGGTATGGTTGTGTTGGCTGGTTTAGGAGGTCCTGCCGGATCGGTATTTGCAGATGAAACCCAAGTACCTGTTGAAGGTGTGATTGAAGAGGTACAAACAGAAGCTTCGGCAGATGGATTAATAAATCCATTAAGTGCCTCAACTGTTACAGATTTTTCTGTAGAACAAGTAAGAAAGATTCAGGACTATCAAAAAAAGTATAAAGAGATACGAAGCAAGGAAGCGTTTGATGATAAGTTTGATATCAATCCAATCATTGGTCCGGAGCAATATACGACAGGTACATTTAAAACGTCTACATTGGAAAATGCAACAGACTACATTAATCTGCTAAGAGAGAGCGCGGGACTTACCCCTGTTACCGTTTCGCAAGCAAGAGTAAGTATTGCTCAACATGCTGCAGTAGGGATTGCCTCGCTTAGAGTAATCGATCATAATATTGGAACAAAATACACAAAGCCTGAGGGAATGACTGATAGCTTTTGGCAGGAGGCTTCCAATGGAGCGCGTTTAAGTAATTTGGCGAGGAGTGTTCGTAGTCCGTTTTATGGGGAAGCAATCCCAACGCTGAATGAATATAGCGATTTATACATGTTTGATTACGGAAATGGAAATCAATCGGTTGGACACAGAAGAATTGTTTTGAATCCGTGGTATCAAACAATTGGCTTTGGCTTTGCTGAACTCGATGTTCCTGAAAGAAGAGAGGTCGAATACTCAGCTGCTCTTTATGCGCAAGGCGATGGCTCGTATACTGTGCCGGATGATTCTATTGTTACTTGGCCAACAGAATCAGTTTTTCCAATACAGGATATGAAAAAATATAACTACAATCTTCGCTGGTCAGCGAGTTTTAACTCAAATGGTTATGATTTTGATCGGAATAACTTGAAGGTTACACTGAAAAATAATAAAAGTGGTCAGGAATGGCATTTTTCAGATACACAAAAAGATGGTGAATATACCGTTGTTGCGAACAGCTGGGGATATGACACAGTGGTCTTTGCACCAAATGAAATCAATTATGCTGAAGGTGATGAATTCACTGTTAAAGTAGAAGGATTAAGCGGGAAAAAGGATTCTTATGAATACACAACAAGACTTTATGATTTGAATAAAGAATACAAAGTGCCGTTGGAAGATTTCAAATTCGAAGAATCATTTATAAAAATGCAGCAAGGTGAAGTGAGAAATCTGAATCTAAGTTATTTACCCGAGGATGCAGAATATACAGGGAAAATGATTTGGAGCAGCTCTAATGCTAATTTGGTCAGTGTGTCGCAAGATGGGGTTCTTACTGCCAAAGCAGCTACAGGGAGCAGCGTGACAATCACTGCTAAAACAGAGGATGGAAAGCTAAGTAAAACCATTAAGGCTTCTGTTGCGACTGTCCAACCGGCGGCAACAAGGGAAGATGCGCCAGAAATTAATCCTGGTTTTCCAGCAGCTGATAGTCAGTCTACTCGAATTTTTGTCAATCAAACAGGATGGGTGAAATTCAAAGCGGATGAAGCAGCAATGTATTCGCTAGCTGGTGGTTTGAATGGAAACAACGTCGTTAATCAAAAATCAGAAATCAATTTCTATAATGAATGGGAGAACCGTTCTTTGGGGTATTATTCGGCACATAGAAGAACGTCTAATTCATCATCTGTATCATCAAAAGCACCCGTATACTATGGTGCTGGAGAGTATGTCTATTTGAAGCTTTCTACAAATATGGATGGCGAACCATTTTACTTTGTCTTACAGCGAACTACGAAAGATGCTCAACCTATCTATACCACGCAGCTAACGATTCCATACAAATGTAAACCATTGTTGAATCCTGGTAATTCGGTATCCTTCTCATACAAGGTAGATAGCTATACAACAAAACCAAATGATGTTCAGTACTTCTCAGATGATGAAAAGATTGCTGAAGTTGTTAGTGATGGAGCGAACCGCTTTAAGATTATTGGGAAAGCACCTGGAAAAACCACGATTCGTGTCAAAGAGATGAGTGGAAGTAATCAGGAAGAATTTGTGGAAGTTGAAGTATTTTCTTTAGGTCAAACGCAGGAAACTGCTGTAGAAGTTGCACCGAATTTTGGTATGGGATTTGGCATGGGAACAATTTATGCGAATCAGACAGGCTGGCTTAAATTTAAAGCACCTGAAACAGCGAAATATAAAGTGCAGGATCTTTGGTCACAAGATACAGCTACCTCTAGTCATAGAATAGAAACGAATTTTTATGATGATGCACAATGGAGAGGGTATTACTTTGCAGATTGCGCGAAAGGCGGAAGCAGTGCTTCAACAGGTGGGAATTTACCATTGACTTATGAAGCAGGGACGTATATCTATGTACATTTAGCGAATCGTAAAGCCGGCGCGCCTTATTATGTAAGTTTTAACTATTCAAAATAGCAGGAAAATAGAATGAGCTTGTTCATTACTTTTTAATGCTATTGGAATTTGAAAAAACCGCCGTTCTGACTTACTCAGAACGGCGGTTTTTCTTAATTTCTTATAGATAATATTTCTTAGCAACAGTTAAATCATCGTTTAATTCATAAACAAGCGGCTGACCTGTTGGGATTTCTAAATCCATGATATCGTCATCAGAGATACCTTCGATATGTTTAGCTAATGCACGTAAAGAGTTACCGTGAGCAGCAACTAAAACAGTTTTGTTATCTAATAAAGCAGGAGCGATTTCATCTTGCCAAAAAGGTAACGCACGTTCCAAAGTTACTTTCAGGTTTTCTCCACCAGGTACATCACGTTGGTCAAGCATTGCATAACGACGATCGTTTGCAGCAGAACCAGGATCAGTAGTTTCTAATAGTGGAGGAAGTGTGTCATAAGAACGACGCCAGATGTGAACCTGTTCATCTCCGTATTTTTCAGCTGTTTCTTTTTTGTTCAATCCTTGTAATTTTCCGTAATGACGTTCGTTTAAGCGCCATGATTTTACTTGGGGTACCCATAATTGATCTGAGTTTTCTAAAATCAGATTACAAGTCTTGATAGCACGTGTTAATACTGAAGTAAATGCTACGTCAAATTCGATTCCGGCTTCTTTAATTTTGCGTCCGCCTTCTTTTGCTTCTTCGATACCTTCAGGTGCTAAATCTACATCAACCCATCCAGTAAACTGGTTTAATGCATTCCATTCACTAAGTCCGTGACGAGAAAAAACTAATTTTGGCATAATAAGTCTCCTTTGTGTATAGTTTCTGAAAATTTCAGTACGTGCTTATTGTACAACGTTTTTTCGTCAATTTCCAATGAAAATTTTTGAAACAAGCAGAAATTAAGAAAAAATTGCTTCTGTCTCACTATTTATTCGGATTTTAGAGAAGGCAGAGTTTGGACATTTAGTTATGTCCCAAACTTATCTTAAAAAAAGGATGGAAAAGCAAGAAAGGGTTGTAATTGACGTAAGGACAACTGATAGAATAAGGGTAGCAAGAAGCTAGGAGGGATGAAGATGAGTATCTCGATACAAAGACTCGCCAAAGAGCTGGGGGTTACCAGCAGAACAATCAGATATTGGGAGGCTGTCGGGCTGACAACTAGTATTAGGAATCCGGAATCTGGTTGGCGGATGTATTCAATGGAAGAAGTACTAAAGATAAAAATCATACACTGTCTGAGAAGCTGGCATTTCTCAATCAAAGAAGTTTCTCAGTTTTTAGCAGCTCCGTCTTATCGACAGTTGGCTAACTTGACAGATAAAAAAATAAAACAGCAGCAGTTAGAGAAAAAAGAACTATCCGAGGAATTAGATAGACTAGAAAATTTGAAACAATATTTACAAGAATTAATGAAAAATACCGAAGCAGAAAATCATTTAGAATGGGGGGAGAAGCTAATGGACAGATTTAAACGGATTCAAGATAAAGCGGAGCTTCAGGCTGGGAATGAGCTAACCTTTGCCTTATTGCCAGCTATGCGTATGGCCTATACGGTGGTGGTGAATAAAGAGCCTGAAAGTGAAGCGTTAGAGAAAATGCTATTATGGCTGGAAGCAGAAGAACTGCTGGGAACGGCTCGGATTTTTGGCGGGGATATGCCACCGAAAGCTAAAAAGGCTGGGGATCCTTATGGCTATGGTGTCTGTGCATCAATCCCCAAAAATATTCAACTGCCTGGCGACATGAAAGAATTGCTGCTGCCGGGAGGTGTGTATGCTGTTTTTGAAAGTACAGAGAACATTCCTGCGTCATGGGGACAGCTAATGCTGCAGCTTAAGCAAAACAAAGTCTATACCTCAGACCGGTCAAGACTTTGTTTGGAAGAACATATAAAAATAATAGATGAAAAGGGGAATGAAAGCTATCGTCTTCAATTGTTTGAACCAGTAAAGAAAAGAGTAGGCTGTTGAGGAGCTGTTAACGAAGAAAGAGATAAATTATGCCGTGGAAACACAGTGGGCTTTTCATACGCTCCTGTGTTTCCACGGCATTTATGTTTTTTGAACATGAAAATTACCTGTGCATCTGCTAGTTTTTGTCTCTACTCTGATTGGAACAGCAATTATATAGAAATATTCTTCTCCGCCTCAGCAGCTTGCTGAAGTCCGGCATAAAAGATAGAGGTAGACTAGCTAAGTAAACATTGAGCTATTACTTGTTAAGCTGCTCGGTTTCTGCTTCAGAAAGGTTAATATACTTATAACAGGTTCCGATAGAAACCCGGCACTTTGCTGCAATAATTTGAACATTTTCGTGTTTTTCGTAGTACATTTGGCGAATGCGGCGGATTGTTTTAAAATCGATTTTTGGTCGCCCGCCAACCTTGCCTTTTTTGCGGGCATTCGTTAAGCCTACTAATGTCCGTTCTTTGATGAGTTCGCACTCCATCTGAGCTAAGCCGTCCATTAATCTAAAGTAGACGCCGCCTTCAGGTCCACGGGTATCAATGCCTTCTTCAAGGCTGACCAGATGAATTCCGCTCTTTTTGAAAAGCTGAGTCAAATCTGTAAGCTGTCTGGTTGATTTTCCAAGATGATTCAGCCGGCAAATTACAAGGGTATCTCGCTCCTCCAGTGTATCAATCACCGTATCCAGAAGGGAACAGGCTGGGATGTCCCCAGCAGGCTCAAATGTTTCCTGGTAGATTTTGTCACAGCCGTAGTTTGACAAGAGTGAAAGCTGTGTATCCAAATTGCATTCGTTAATGGTTGTTCGTGCATAGCCGATTAAATTCATTATATCTCCCTTCTTCTATGCTTAGCTTTGGATTTTGCGGTATTACTTTTGAGTATTCGGAATAGTCAGCGGACCTTGTTCACGTCCGACAATTACCGTAGAAACAATTTTTAGAAAAAGTCCGTGTTCTACAACACCAACCAGCTGATCCAAATAAGCACCCAAAGCTATTGGATCTTCAATCACATCAAGCTGGAGGTCGATGATGTAATGCCCGCCATCTGTTACCAAAACCTTATTATCAGTTGTCTTTCTCAACGCTGGCTGGTAGCCCTTTTCTTCAAAAAGTCGAAGCAGTTGTTGGCTGCCGTAGGGAATTACTTCTACAGGCAGAGGAAATGCCCCCAGTTTATCTACCATTTTTGATTCATCCACAATCCAGATGTTTTTTTTCGAATAAGAGGCAACAATCTTTTCAAAAAGCAACGCCGCTCCTCCGCCTTTAATTCCGTGGAAATCAGCACTGACTTCATCTGCACCGTCGATAGTCAAATCGACGTAAGGAACATCATCGATGCTTTTCAAAGGAATTCCCAGTTCAGCAGCTTGTCTTTCTGTTGCCTTTGAAGTAGTAACACCAATAATCGACAGGTTTTCTTCTCTGATTCGCCGGCCGATTTCGTCCACCATGTATTTTGCAGTAGAGCCAGTACCTAGACCTACAATCATTCCATCTTCGACATATTTTGCAGCTTCTATTCCGACCATTTGTTTAAGGTTCATTTCAGTGCATGCTCCTTTCGGTTTATCAAAAATATTGTACCGTGGATTCCCAAGAAAAGATAGGAAGATCAACAAGAAAAATTCTAAAAATAACAGAAAGATAAAACTGTGTTTTTTACATTTAAATAGTCAGGAAAAGCTTGACATAGTAGATATATCATGATATTCTAGCGAAGGTGCTTTATGTACAGGTCTCTTTCCGGAGACGTGCTGACTGTCTATCAAAGCATATTTGATAAAGGATGCATAGATGCATTATTTTTTATCGCAAAAAAAGAACCACCTGGATGTGTGGAACTAGAAGCGAATTGAGGAAGGAGGAAAACAAGGAATGCCTACAATTAACCAATTAGTACGTAAACCTCGTAAATCAAAGGTGGAAAAATCTAACTCACCTGCATTGAACAAAGGATATAACAGCTTTAAGAAAGCCCAAACAAATGTGAACTCTCCGCAAAAACGTGGGGTGTGTACACGTGTGGGAACTATGACACCTAAAAAACCGAACTCAGCTTTGCGTAAATATGCCCGTGTTCGTTTGTCAAACTTGATTGAAGTTACAGCTTATATTCCAGGAATCGGACACAATCTGCAAGAGCATAGCGTTGTATTGCTGCGCGGCGGACGTGTAAAAGATTTACCAGGGGTACGTTACCATATCGTTCGTGGTGCGCTTGATACTGCCGGTGTTACAGACCGTAAACAAAGCCGCTCTAAATATGGTACTAAAAGACCTAAAGCTGCTAATTAATTTGACATTAACTGACATATACTATAGAAGAAATATTTCGGAAGGAGGAGTTACGGATGCCTCGTAAAGGTCCAGTTGCAAAACGTGATGTTTTACCAGATCCTATTTATAACTCAAAATTAGTAACTCGCTTAATCAACCGTGTAATGGTTGATGGAAAACGCGGGATTGCTGCTAACATTATCTATAATTCATTTGATATCATCAAAGAATCTACAGGTAACGACCCATTGGAAGTGTTTGAGCAAGCAATGAAGAACGTTATGCCTGTTCTTGAAGTTAAAGCACGTCGTGTTGGGGGTTCTAACTACCAAGTACCAGTTGAAGTTCGTCCAGAGCGTCGTACAACACTAGGTTTACGTTGGGTAGTTAACTACGCACGTCTGCGCGGTGAACATACAATGGAACAACGTCTAGCTAAAGAAATCATGGACGCTGCCAACAATACTGGTGCTTCAGTTAAGAAACGTGAAGACACTCATAAAATGGCAGATGCCAACCGTGCGTTTGCACATTACCGTTGGTAAAATCCTCTCTGCGTGCACATTTACTGACGTAGGAATTGACTTGATATATTTATTTAAACAAGAGAGGAGAACAAATCAGAATGGCAAGAGAATTTTCATTGGAAAAAACTCGTAATATTGGTATCATGGCTCACGTTGATGCAGGTAAAACTACAACAACAGAGCGTATCTTGTATTATACTGGTAAAATCCATAAAATCGGTGAAACTCACGAAGGAGCTTCACAGATGGACTGGATGGAACAGGAGCAAGAGCGTGGGATTACGATTACCTCTGCTGCAACAACTGCACAGTGGAACGGCTACCGCGTAAATATCATCGATACACCGGGACACGTTGACTTCACAATTGAAGTACAGCGTTCGCTGCGTGTACTAGATGGAGCAGTAACAGTACTTGACTCACAATCAGGGGTTGAGCCTCAGACTGAAACGGTTTGGCGTCAGGCAACTGATTATAAAGTTCCCCGTATTGTTTTCTGTAACAAAATGGATAAAATCGGTGCAGACTTCCTGTACTCTGTAAACTCATTACATGATCGTTTACAGGCAAATGCTCATCCAATTCAATTACCAATCGGTGCTGAAGATGATTTCACTGGAATTATTGACCTGATCAAAATGAAAGCTGAAATCTACACAAATGATTTAGGAACTGATATTCAGGAAACTGATATCCCGGAAGATTATTTGGAGTTAGCAACTGAATGGCGTGAAAAATTAGTTGAGGCTGTTGCTGAAACTGATGAAGAATTGATGATGAAATATCTTGAAGGTGAAGAAATTACTGAAGAAGAGTTGAAAGCGGGTATCCGTCAAGCAACAATCAACGTTGAATTCTTCCCAGTATTAGCTGGTTCAGCCTTCAAAAACAAAGGTGTTCAATTGATGTTGGATGCGGTACTTGATTACCTGCCTTCACCACTTGACATCGATGCAATCAAAGGGGTTGACGTTAAGACAGACGAAGAAACTACTCGTCCTGCCGATGACGAAGGTCCGTTTGCATCATTAGCATTTAAAGTTATGACTGACCCGTTCGTTGGTCGTTTAACATTCTTCCGTGTATACTCTGGTGTTCTTGAAAGTGGTTCATATGTATTGAACGCTTCTAAAGACAAAAAAGAGCGTATCGGACGTATCCTGCAAATGCACGCGAATACACGTCAAGAAATTGATAAAGTGTACTCAGGTGATATTGCAGCAGCTGTTGGTCTGAAAGATACAACAACTGGGGATACATTATGTGCTTTAGACGCACCAGTTATTCTTGAATCAATCGAGTTCCCAGAACCGGTTATCCAAGTAGCTGTTGAGCCTAAATCAAAAGCTGACCAAGATAAAATGGGTGTGGCTCTGCAAAAACTTGCAGAAGAAGATCCATCATTCCGCGTTGAAACAAACGTTGAAACTGGTGAAACAGTTATCTCTGGTATGGGTGAGCTGCACTTAGACGTATTGGTTGACCGTATGAGACGTGAGTTCAAGGTTGAAGCAAACGTTGGAGCTCCTCAAGTATCTTATCGTGAAACATTCCGTTCTGCGACTAAAGCAGAAGGTAAGTTTGTACGTCAGTCTGGTGGTAAAGGACAATACGGTCACGTATGGGTTGAATTTACACCAAACGAAGAAGGTAAAGGATTTGAATTCGAAAACGCAATTGTCGGTGGTGTGGTTCCTCGTGAATACATCCCAGCTGTTGAAAAAGGATTAGCAGATTCAATGAACAATGGTGTGCTTGCCGGCTATCCATTAGTTGATATCAAAGCTAAGCTTTACGATGGTTCTTACCATGATGTCGATTCAAATGAAACGGCCTTCCGTGTTGCGGCTTCTATGGCACTGCGCGCGGCTGCTAAAAATGCAAATCCGGTTATTTTGGAACCGATGATGAAAGTAACAGTTACTGTACCAGAAGATTACCTAGGTGATATTATGGGACACGTTACAAGCCGTCGGGGACGTGTTGAAGGTATGGAAGCTCACGGTAATTCACAAATCGTGAACGCAATCGTTCCTTTGGCTGAAATGTTCGGCTATGCAACAACTCTTCGTTCTGCAACGCAAGGACGCGGAACATTCATGATGGTATTTGACCACTATGAAGATGTACCTAAATCTGTACAAGAAGAAATCATCAAGAAAAACGGCGGAAAATCTGAATAATAACTAAGGTCGAGTTTGAAATGCTGATTAGCTGTGGTTGTGACCAAGGCTAGGTGTTTTAAGACGCTAGATATTCAGTTTTGTTTAAAGCTGTATTTGGGACTATGCTTTTTTAGAGATTTCAGGTAAAATAATTAAAGATGATCAGGCGGTCGTAGAGCCGCCTATCAGATATACAAAAAATAAATCATTTGATTTTAGGAGGAACATTTTAAAATGGCTAAAGAAAAATTTGACCGTTCTAAACCCCATGTAAACATTGGTACTATTGGACACGTTGACCATGGTAAAACTACATTAACTGCTGCAATTGCTACAGTATTAGCTAAACACGGTGGCGGAGAAGCTGCCAGCTATGCTGAAATCGATAACGCTCCTGAAGAAAAAGAACGTGGAATTACAATCAACACTTCTCACATCGAGTATGAAACAGACGCACGTCACTATGCGCACGTTGACTGCCCAGGACACGCGGACTACGTTAAAAACATGATTACTGGTGCTGCACAAATGGACGGAGCTATCTTAGTAGTATCTGCTGCTGATGGTCCTATGCCTCAAACTCGTGAGCACATCCTGTTGTCTCGTAACGTTGGTGTACCATACATCGTTGTTTTCTTGAACAAAATGGATATGGTTGATGACGAAGAATTACTTGAATTAGTAGAAATGGAAGTTCGCGATCTATTGTCAGAATACGACTTCCCAGGTGATGACACTCCTGTTGTTGCTGGTTCTGCTTTGAAAGCTCTTGAAGGCGACGCTTCATACGAAGAAAAAATTCTTGAGTTGATGGCTGCTGTGGATGAATACATCCCAACACCAACTCGTGATACTGACAAACCATTCATGATGCCAGTTGAGGATGTATTCTCAATTACTGGACGTGGAACTGTTGCAACTGGACGTGTTGAACGTGGACAAGTTCGTGTTGGTGACGAAATCGAAATCGTTGGTATTCAAGAAGAAACTTCTAAAACAACTGTTACAGGTGTTGAAATGTTCCGTAAATTGTTGGATTACGCTGAAGCGGGAGACAACATTGGTGCATTACTACGTGGTGTAGCACGTGAAGAAATCGAACGTGGACAAGTATTAGCTAAACCAGCTACAATCACTCCACATACAAAATTTAAAGCTGAAGTTTACGTTTTATCAAAAGAAGAAGGCGGACGTCACACTCCATTTTTCACTAACTACCGTCCTCAGTTCTACTTCCGTACAACTGACGTAACTGGTGTAGTTGAATTGCCAGAAGGAACTGAAATGGTTATGCCTGGCGATAACGTAACTATGGACGTTGAACTAATCCACCCAATCGCAATCGAAGACGGAACTCGTTTCTCTATTCGTGAAGGCGGACGTACTGTTGGTTCAGGCGTTGTTACTGAAATCACTAAATAATTCGTTTTAATATAAATAAAACTGATTTGGAAAAATCGGTGTACTCGGACGTAA
Source organism: Enterococcus sp. LJL128 (assembly GCF_056924295.1). Taxonomy (NCBI): domain Bacteria; kingdom Bacillati; phylum Bacillota; class Bacilli; order Lactobacillales; family Enterococcaceae; genus Enterococcus; species Enterococcus sp. LJL128. The sequence goes on from NZ_JBXPBP010000005.1 coordinate 179,474, forward strand.
CTCCAGAGGGATTTCCCTCTGGAGTTTTTTTGGTTAATAAAAAAGTATCAGAATCAATCTGATTCTAATACTTCAGGTAACCTTATGCAGTATTTACAATAAAGTGTTTTGTTCGATGATTTTATTTAGCTTTAGATAGTTTCTGACCGCTATTCCAATCGCCAGCAATGCTAAGGATAAGTAAAAAAATGTAAATAAATGTCCCCAGAAAGAACGAGTGTTTATTAAAAAATTTGTCGTATAAACAAATAGGAAAATTAATGTAGGGAAAATAATCAGCCATTGATAGCTCATAATCTTTTTTGCCATTTCCGCTCTGGAAGCAGCATCGTTGAAAATCATATTTTCTTCCATTGCTTCTGATTTTACCTTTCTGAAATAATACCAGCCGTTGAAAGTGAAAAAATGCTCCCATCCGCAGTCTGCGAATAACAGTAGATAGTCCGCCTCGTCTTGTTCTTTTTTCTGTTTAAAATCTAGTTGATAAATATAGTCTTCTGGTTCACACTTTTCAAAAGTATACTGCCAGCCCAGAGCTTTGAAATTAATCATTTTCCAGCCGGCTTTATGCATGGACTGCAGAAAAAGCTCCTCATCAAGGTAGTCGGCTAAGCTAAAAAACTTTCTTATATGTTTTCTATTCATATGATTTCTCTCCTATGCTATTTTTATAAAGCCGTTGAATTCTCAATTTTTCAAGCAGCAAAACTTCTGTTCCTGATTCAGTCAATGCATATATTTTCCTGCGGTTCTCTTCTGCGACTACTTGAATTAATCCGTCTTGTTCCATTTTACTTAAGCTGCCGTACATGGTTCCTGCGCTTATGATAATTTCGTTATCAGTTAGTTCTTTGACAAACTGAATAATACTGTAGCCATGTCTTTTTGACTGTAGGGAATAAAGAATATAAAAGCCGGTTTCTGTCATAGGGCTGTATATCCGCCTGATTTTTTCATCCATCTTTAAAAATTCCCTTCTTTTTATATATCGAACCTCTATATATCGTATCTCTATATTAGGTCAAGAATGAATGTAAGTCAATCCGGTGAAAGGAACAAAATTTTCTATGGCTATTAGAAAATTACTAGCTAAAAAAAGATTGATATATCATAAAAAAAGAATTACGATTGTTAGTAAAGATAAAAATGTAGGGGGGAAGAAAATGAAAAAAGTTTTGAGAAAAGGGTGGCTGCTGCTGCCGCTGCTTCTAATCTGTCTAATTGCAACCGGCTGTTCTATTGGTGGTTCAACGAGTAAACGTAAAAATAGTAATTTAGCTACCACGGTTTTTGAAATGAAACAGGATGGAGTGGAGATGGAAATCATCTATACTCATAATGGGGATAAAGTAGTGAAGCAGGAAACGTATTCTACGATTGAATATGGGCCGTTAAACATCTCTTCTAAAGAAGAGGCAGAGGAAATGTTTTCTTTTGTGAAGGATGAATATGATGTTAAAGGGATTACCTATAAAGCGGATTATCAGGAAGATAAAATGGTTGAAAAGGTCGTTGTTGATTATGAAGTAGCCGACCTTAAAGAAGTGATGACACTTATGGGAACTATTACCGATGGATCAGAAGAAGATAGAGTTGTAAAATATATTAGTATGAAGCAGTCCAAAGAGATGCTGCTGGAACAAGGGTATACAGAGAAGAAATAGAGAATCAACAAACTAATCAAATGAAAAACACTTCCAGAATAAGCGGGAAGTGTTTTTTTGCTCGAAACAGCTAAAAGAAAAAATAGGGTAGAAGCTTTTTGAAGAAATACCGATTAATATTATAGTAGTAATCGAACATGATTGCTAAAAACCAGAGGGATATTAAAATCAGCGGGAAGTTTGGCTAAACTACTTATAGAAGTTAAAAGAAGGAGTCGCTGGATTTATAAGGCTGAAATAGTATGAGAGTGATGTGACTGTATTGATCTAGAAGAAGAAATCAAGCGTAAAATTGAATAAATAAGTAGAGAAAAAATATAAAATGAAAATCATGAAAATAAATCTGAAAACCTTGAAAAAAACCTTGCTATCTCGGCTTTTCTGTAATATAATGATAAAGGTGCTGTTTACAGGAGTGTGAAAAGCACTGGTAAATCTGAAAAAGATTTTACCGGCTAGGAAACGAGAGGTTGCGACACGCCCGGACGCTTTGCCATGGACGAGCGTGACGGAGATTTTCGTGGAGCCATGTCTACTTTTCAAAATAGGCGAAGGAGGGAAACAAGATGGCAAAACAAAAAATTCGTATCCGTTTAAAAGCGTATGAACATCGTATTTTAGATCAATCAGCGGATAAAATCGTAGAAACTGCAAAAAGAACTGGAGCTGGCGTATCTGGTCCAATTCCATTACCAACTGAACGCAGTCTTTACACTGTTATTCGTGCGACACATAAATACAAAGATTCACGCGAACAATTCGAAATGCGTACTCACAAACGTCTGATTGACATTGTGAACCCAACACCAAAAACAGTTGATGCTTTAATGAAGCTTGACTTACCATCTGGTGTGAACATTGAGATCAAACTATAATAAAAAAAACAAGATGATGGAGGTGTACTCATGACCAAAGGAATCTTAGGGAAAAAAGTCGGAATGACGCAAATCTTTACAGAATCTGGTGAGCTGATCCCGGTAACAGTTGTAGAAGCTACTCCTAATGTAGTACTACAAGTGAAAACAACTGGAACAGACGGCTACGAAGCAATTCAAGTCGGGTACCAAGACAAACGTGAAGTGTTAGCGAACAAACCTGCGAAAGGTCATGTTGCAAAAGCAAACACGGCTCCTAAGCGCTTCATTAAGGAATTCAAAGATGTTGAGCTGGGAGAATATAAAGTTGGAGACGAAATCGCTGTAGATGTTTTCCAAGCAGGAGACATCGTTGATGTTACAGGTACTACGAAAGGTAAAGGATTCCAAGGGGTTATCAAACGCCATGGACAAAGCCGCGGACCAATGTCTCACGGTTCCCGTTACCACCGTCGTCCTGGGTCAATGGGTCCAGTTGCACCAAACCGTGTGTTTAAAAATAAAAAGCTTGCCGGCCGTATGGGTGGCAACCGCGTAACAATTCAAAACCTTGAAATTGTTAGAGTGGACGCAGACAAAAACGTAATTCTGATCAAAGGAAACATTCCTGGATCTAAAAAATCATTAATCACAATCAAATCAGCTGTAAAAGCTAAATAATCGTGTAGGAAAGGAGGAACTAAGGAATGCCGAATGTAGCATTATTTAAACAAGATGGAACTCAAAATGGTGAAATCACTTTAAACGAAGAAATCTTCGGAATCGAACCAAATGAAAGTGTTGTATACGATGCAATCATCATGCAGCGCGCTTCATTAAGACAGGGAACACATGCTGTGAAAAACCGCAGTGCTGTTCGCGGCGGTGGCCGTAAGCCATGGCGTCAAAAAGGAACAGGTCGTGCCCGTCAAGGTTCAATCCGTTCACCACAATGGCGTGGAGGTGGCGTAGTTTTCGGACCAACACCACGTTCTTACAGCTACAAACTTCCTAAAAAAGTTCGTCGTTTAGCAATGAAATCTGTATTGTCAGAAAAAGTTGCTGAAAGTAATCTGGTAGCAGTTGAAGGCTTGAACTTCGATGCACCAAAAACAAAAGAATTCAGACAAGTTCTTGGTAATTTGTCTATCGATACAAAAGTATTGGTGGTTCTTGAACCTGAGAATGACTTTGCAGCATTATCTGCTCGTAACTTGCCAAACGTAACAGTTGTCACTTCAGACAACATCAGCGTATTGGATATTGTTTCAAGCAAAAAAATGCTAGCAACGCAAACTGCTCTTACTCAAATTGAGGAGGTGCTTGCATAATGAACTTACTAGACGTAATCAAACGCCCGGTAATCACTGAGAAATCAATGCTTGCTATGGACGAACAAAAATATACGTTCGAAGTAGACGTTCGCGCGAACAAAACTTTAGTGAAACAAGCTGTTGAAGCTGCGTTTGACGTAAAAGTTAAAAACGTGAATATCATCAACGTGCGTCCTAAATTCAAACGCATGGGCAAATATGCAGGATATACTAAAAAACGTCGCAAAGCTATTGTGACATTGACTGAAGATTCAAAAGGAATTCAAATTTTCGAAGCTGCTGAATAAAAGCAGAACCTGAGATAATGATCGAAGTAAAGTAGGAGGGAAACAAGACGTGGCGATTAAAAAGTACAAACCTACCACAAACGGCCGTCGTAATATGACTAGTTCTGATTTCGCTGAAATCACAACTTCTACACCAGAAAAAACATTACTACAGCCGTTAAAAAATCATGCTGGTCGTAACAACAACGGTCGCATTACTGTTCGTCATCATGGTGGCGGACACAAACGCCAATACCGCGTGATCGACTTCAAGCGTAACAAAGACAACGTTGTTGCAACTGTTCAAACGATCGAGTACGATCCGAACCGTTCAGCTAACATTGCATTAGTACACTATGAAGATGGAGTGAAAGCTTACATCTTAGCACCTAAAGGATTGGAAGTTGGAACAAAAATCGTTTCCGGTCCAGAATCAGACATCAAAGTTGGGAACGCACTGCCGTTGAGTAACATTCCAGTCGGTACTGTTGTTCACAACATCGAAATGAAGCCAGGTAAAGGCGGACAATTAATCCGTTCAGCTGGTACAAGTGCACAAGTACTTGGTAAAGAAGGTAAATACGTATTGATCCGTCTGAACTCAGGCGAAGTTCGTATGATCTTGGCAACTTGCCGTGCAACAGTCGGTTCAGTTGGTAACGAGCAACACGAACTAATCAACATCGGTAAAGCCGGTCGTTCTCGCTGGATGCGCAAGCGTCCAACTGTACGTGGTAGCGTAATGAATCCTAACGATCACCCACACGGTGGTGGTGAAGGTAAAACTCCAATCGGACGTAAAGCTCCAGTATCACCTTGGGGTCAACCAGCATTGGGTTACAAAACTCGTAACAAAAAAGCCAAATCCGACAAACTTATCGTTCGTCGCCGTACTAAATAATCTATATAAATTTTGTGAAAGCTACATTACACGAAACGTGTCTTTTGCTAAAAACAAAAGAGATAATAATAGAGATTGTTTATTTAACAAGATTTATATTTTTGACCATGTGTCGTACATTTTGAGAGGAGGTTCACCATGGGTCGTAGTTTGAAAAAAGGGCCTTTCGCTGATGATCATTTAATGAAGAAAGTCGAAGCTCAACAAGGCGCTGAAAAGAAAAAAGTAATTAAAACTTGGTCTCGCCGCTCTACAATTTTTCCACAATTTGTTGGATTTACAATTGCTGTATATGATGGACGTAAACACGTTCCAGTATACATTCAAGAAGATATGGTAGGACATAAATTAGGTGAATTTGCACCAACTAGAACTTATCGTGGGCATGCTGCCGATGATAAGAAAACTAGACGTTAATTTTGAGGGAGGGAAACATCAACATGGCAGAACAAATCACATCAGCTAAAGCAACTGCGAAAACAGTTCGCACTTCTCCTCGTAAAGCACGTTTAGTAATCGATCTTATCAGAGGAAAAAGCGTTGGGGATGCAATTTCAATTTTGAAATTCACACCAAACAAATCTGCTGGAATCATTGAAAAAGTTTTAATGTCAGCAGTTGCTAACGCAGAAAACAACTTTGACTTAGATGTTGAAAATCTTGTTGTATCTGAAGCTTTTGTTAACGAAGGACCAACTATGAAACGGTTCCGTCCGCGTGCTAAAGGTTCAGCATCACCAATCATGAAACGTACAAGTCATATTACAGTAGTAGTATCAGAAAAATAATCCTTAAAAGGATAAGAGGAGGAGCCTTGCACTGTACCACATCAGTTCTGCTTAACAGATGCTATGTGCTGCAACAATGGCTGCCGGACCTCAAAAAGAGCAGCTTGTTAAAAACAAGCCTCAAATGATAAGAGGAGGGACAACCAGTGGGTCAAAAAGTACATCCAATTGGAATGCGTGTAGGCATCATCCGCGACTGGGATGCAAAATGGTATGCTGAAAAAGAGTATGCTGAATTCTTACACGAAGATTTAAGAATCCGTAAATTCATCGCTAAAAAACTTGCTGATGCCGCTGTGTCTACAATTGAGATCGAGCGCGCTGCAAACCGTGTGAACATTTCAATCCACACAGCTAAACCGGGTATGGTTATCGGTAAAGGCGGATCTGAAGTTGAAAACCTTAGAAAAGAACTAAATAAACTAACTGGTAAAAGAGTTCACATCAACATCGTTGAAATCAAAAAACCAGATTTAGATGCTAAATTGGTCGGCGAAGGAATTGCACGTCAATTAGAAAACCGTGTAGCTTTCCGTCGTGCACAAAAACAAGCGATTCAACGCACAATGCGTTCAGGCGCTCAAGGAATCAAGACACAAGTATCCGGTCGTTTGAATGGTGCAGATATTGCTCGTTCAGAAGGATATTCAGAAGGAACTGTTCCTCTTCATACATTGCGTGCCGATATTGACTACGCATGGGAAGAAGCAGACACAACTTACGGAAAATTAGGAGTAAAAGTGTGGATCTATCGTGGAGAGATTCTTCCAGCGAAAAAAAACACTGAGAAAGGAGGGAAATAAGCATGTTAGTACCTAAACGTGTAAAACACCGTCGTGAGTTTAGAGGTAAAATGCGCGGTGAAGCAAAAGGCGGAAAAGAAGTCGTTTTTGGTGAATGGGGTCTTCAGGCAACTGAATCTCATTGGATCACAAACAGACAAATCGAAGCTGCCCGTATTGCCATGACTCGTTATATGAAACGTGGCGGGAAAGTATGGATCAAAATTTTCCCTCACAAATCATATACTAGTAAAGCTATTGGTGTTCGTATGGGTAAAGGTAAAGGTGCTCCTGAAGGATGGGTATCTCCAGTTAAACGTGGTAAAATCATGTTTGAGATTGCCGGCGTTCCTGAAGAAGTTGCTCGCGAAGCTCTGCGCCTTGCATCCCACAAACTGCCAGTAAAAACTAAGATCGTAAAACGTGAGGAAATGGGTGGTGAATCGAATGAAGGTTAAAGATATCAGAGAATTAACCACTGCCGAAATGCTTGACCAGGAAAAACAATTGAAAGAAGAATTGTTTAACCTTAGATTCCAACTAGCAACAGGACAATTAGAAAACACTGCACGTATTAAAGAAGTACGTCAATCGATTGCACGCATCAAAACAGTATTGCGTGAACAAGCTAACTAATAGTGGAAGGAGGCCAAACGCGTATGTCTGAAGAAAGAAATCAACGTAAGGTTTACCAGGGACGTGTAGTTTCTGACAAAATGGATAAAACAATCACAGTTGTCGTTGAAACAAAGAAAAACCACCCTATCTACGGTAAACGCATGAAATATTCTAAAAAGTACAAAGCACATGATGAAAACAACACTGCAAAAGTTGGAGACATCGTAAGAATCATGGAAACTCGTCCATTATCAGCTACAAAACGTTTCCGTTTACTAGAGGTAGTTGAAGAAGCAGTTGTTATCTAATAAAACGAGATTTTCCTATATAGATTGAGTATAAATCTGAAAGGAGGATACACATCGTGATCCAACAAGAAAGCCGATTAAGAGTTGCTGACAACTCAGGTGCGCGTGAAATTCTAACGATCAAAGTCCTTGGTGGTTCTGGTCGTAAAACTGCTAATATTGGTGACGTAATTGTTGCTACGGTTAAACAAGCAACGCCAGGTGGTGTTGTCAAAAAAGGTGAAGTAGTTAAAGCCGTTATCGTTCGTACAAAATCAGGAGCTCGTCGTCCAGACGGTTCTTACATTAAATTCGACGAAAATGCTGCGGTAATCATCCGTGATGATAAGAGCCCGCGCGGTACACGTATCTTCGGACCTGTTGCACGTGAATTACGTGAGAACAACTTCATGAAGATCGTTTCTCTTGCACCAGAAGTATTATAATCGAGACACTTATCAAAGGAGGTGCGAAACACTAATGTTTGTTAAAAAAGGCGATAAAGTAAAAGTTATCACTGGTAAAGATAAAAACAAGGAAGGCGTTGTTCTAGAAGCGTTTCCTAAAAAAGACAAAGTGATCGTTGATGGCATCAACATCATGAAAAAACACCAGAAACCTAGTCAAGATGCTCCTCAAGGAGGAATCTTGGAACAGCCGGCACCGATTCATGTTTCTAACGTGATGGTGATCGATCCTTCTAACGGAGAAGCTACTAAAGTTGGCTACAAAGAAGTAGACGGTAAAAAAGTACGTGTTTCTAAAAAAACAGGTGAAGTTTTAGATAAATAAACATTGAGGAAGGAGGGGCTTATTGAATGAACCGCCTGAAAGAAAAATATATTAAAGAAGTAACACCATCATTGATGGAAAAATTCAATTATAGTTCAATCATGCAAACACCAAAAGTTGAGAAAATTGTTATCAATATGGGTGTGGGTGATGCAGTATCAAATGCTAAGAACTTAGATAAAGCTGTTGAAGAATTAGCTTTAATCTCTGGTCAAAAGCCAATCATCACTAAAGCAAAAAAATCAATCGCTGGATTCCGTCTTCGTGAAGGAATGCCGATCGGTGCGAAAGTAACACTGCGCGGAGAAAGAATGTACGAATTCCTGGATAAACTGGTTTCAGTTTCTCTACCTCGTGTACGTGACTTCCACGGTATCAGTAAAAAAGCCTTTGACGGACGCGGTAACTACACTTTAGGTATTAAAGAACAATTAATCTTCCCAGAAGTGGATTATGATTTAGTAGATAAAGTACGTGGTATGGATATCGTTATCGTTACAACAGCAAACACAGACGAAGAATCTCGTGAGTTGTTGGGACAACTAGGCATGCCATTCCAAAAATAAAATAAGGAGGCGAACTACGTGGCTAAAAAATCAATGATTGCTAAAAACAAACGCCCTGCTAAACATTCAACACAGGCTTATACACGCTGCGAACGTTGCGGACGTCCACATTCAGTTTATCGTAAATTTCATCTTTGCCGTATTTGCTTCCGCGAACTTGCCTATAAAGGTCAAATTCCCGGCGTGAAGAAAGCTAGCTGGTAAACAAGTAAACTTGCATAAAGGAGGTAACTAGTTCAATGGTCATGACAGATCCAATTGCAGATTTTCTAACTCGCATTCGTAATGCGAACATGGTTAAACATGAGAGCTTAGAAGTACCTGCATCAAAAATCAAACGTGATATCGCAGAAATCCTGAAACGTGAAGGATTCGTTCGCGATGTAGAATATATTGAAGATGACAAGCAAGGCGTGATCCGTGTTTTCCTAAAATACGGTAAAGACGACGAGCGTGTTATCACTAACTTAAAACGTATCTCTAAACCAGGTTTACGTGCTTACGTAAAAGCTGACGAAGTACCAAAAGTACTGAACGGTTTAGGTATTGCGATCATCTCTACTTCAGAAGGTGTTGTTACTGATAAAGAAGCTAGAGCGAAAAACATCGGCGGCGAAGTAATCGCCTACGTATGGTAATTTTAAAGAATACACAAGGAGGTGTCTCTAAGTGAGCCGTATTGGTAATAAAGTAGTTGTTCTTCCTGCTGGCGTTGAAGTGAAGCAAGAAGGAAACAACGTCACTGTAAAAGGACCAAAAGGTGAATTAACTCGTGAGTTTTCAGCTGATATTAAAATGAATATCGAAGGAAACGAGGTAACATTCACTCGTCCAAATGACAGCAAAGAAATGAAAACAATCCACGGAACAACTCGTGCGAACTTCAACAACATGGTTGTTGGTGTAAGTGCCGGGTTTGAAAAAGCGTTGGAACTTATCGGGGTTGGGTACCGTGCGCAGGCACAGGGAAGCAAACTAACTTTAAACGTTGGTTACTCTCATCCCGTAGAAATGACAGCACCGGAAGGTGTAACATTTGACGTACCTTCAAATACACAAATCGTTGTAAAAGGTATCAATAAAGAAGTTGTAGGCGAATTAGCAGCGAACATCCGCGGCGTTCGTCCTCCAGAGCCTTACAAAGGCAAAGGTATCCGCTATGTTGGCGAATACGTACGCCGTAAAGAAGGTAAAACAGGTAAATAATAATAAAAGATGTGTAGGAAAATCGCTAAAGCTGATTTTCCACCTATCCTTTATTACTTTTCCTGAATGAGAACTGCTGATTCAGCAGTTTATCAAATCAAAGAGGTGACAATTGTGATTACAAAACCAGATAAAAACAAAACACGTCAGAAGAGACATCGTCGTGTGCGTAACAAAATCTCTGGTACTGCTGAGTGCCCACGCTTGAACGTTTTTCGCTCTAACAAAAACATCTACGCTCAAATTATTGATGACGTAGCGGGTGTAACGCTAGCAAGTGCCTCTGCCTTAGAGAAAGAAATTTCAGGTGAAACAAAAGTTGAGCAAGCTGCTGCAGTAGGTAAACTAGTTGCAGAACGTGCTGCTGAAAAAGGTATTAAAGTAGTAGTCTTTGACCGTGGTGGATACCTTTACCATGGCCGCGTGCAAGCTTTAGCAGAAGCTGCTCGTGAAAATGGACTAGAATTTTAGGAGAAGGAGGAACACCATTAATGGTTTACATCGATCCAAAACATTTGGAATTAGAAGACCGCGTTGTTGCAATCAACCGTGTAACAAAAGTTGTTAAAGGTGGACGTCGTCTACGTTTCGCAGCTTTAGTGGTTGTAGGTGATAAAAACGGTCATGTTGGCTTCGGTACTGGGAAAGCCCAAGAAGTACCAGAAGCAATTCGTAAAGCGATTGAAGATGCGAAGAAAAACTTAATTGAAGTTCCTATGGTTGGTTCTACCATCCCTCATGAAGTTATCGGAGTGTTCGGCGGCGGACGTATCCTGATGAAACCTGCAGTAGAAGGTTCTGGGGTTGCAGCGGGCGGACCAGTTCGTGCCGTATTGGAATTGGCTGGAGTAGCCGATATCACATCTAAATCACTAGGTTCAAACACACCAATCAACGTTGTTCGTGCAACAGTTGACGGGTTGACACAATTAAAACGCGTCGAAGAAGTGGCAGCACTTCGCGGCAAATCTGTAGAAGAAATCGTAGGATAAGGAGGACAAACATAATGGCTGAATTAAAAATTACTTTAAAACGCAGTGTTATCGGACGTCCTCAAAATCAACGTGATACAGTAAAAGCGTTGGGATTGAAAAAAATGAACAGTACAGTTGTTAAACCAGCTAATGAAGCTATCAAAGGCATGGTTAACACTATCTCTCATTTAGTGGACGTAGAAGAAGTTTAATTTTACTCAATTAATTAGATTGTTTAAGGAGGTGCCAAACCACAATGAAACTTCATGAATTAAAACCTGCTGAAGGTTCCCGTAAAGTACGTAACCGTGTTGGACGTGGTACTTCATCTGGTAATGGTAAAACATCAGGTCGTGGACAAAAAGGGCAAAAAGCTCGTTCAGGCGGTGGTGTACGTTTAGGATTTGAAGGGGGTCAAACTCCATTATTCCGTCGTTTACCAAAACGCGGTTTTACAAATATCAACCGTAAAGAATATGCAGTAATCAATTTAGATGTATTGAATCGATTCGAAGATGGAGCTGAAGTAACACCTGTTGTCTTGAAAGAAGCAGGGATCGTTAAGAGCGAAAAAGCTGGAATTAAAGTTCTTGCTAATGGTGAATTAACGAAGAAATTGACTGTTAAAGCAGCAAAATTCTCTAAAGCAGCACAAGAAGCGATTGAAGCTGCTGGTGGGTCTATCGAGGTGATCTAATGTTCAAACTATTGAAAGATGCTTTTAAAGTCAAAGACATTAGATCAAAAATATTCTTTACCATATTCATACTGGCTGTATTTCGTTTAGGTGCACATATTACAGTGCCTGGCGTAAATGCAAAAGGTTTACAAGAATTAAGCAGCTTACCATTTCTAAATATGCTGAATATCGTCAGTGGTAGTGCTATGCAGAACTTCTCCATCTTTGCGATGGGGGTTTCTCCATATATTACGGCGTCGATTATTGTTCAGCTGCTGCAAATGGACATCATACCAAAATTTGTTGAATGGTCGAAACAAGGGGAAGTCGGTCGTAAAAAGCTAAACCAGGTGACTCGTTATTTGACGATTGTCCTTGGAATTGCGCAATCAATCGGTCTAACCTATGGATTTAATACGCTAAGCCAGGTTGGTATAGTGAAAAATCCAACACCAGCAACATTTGTAATGATTGCAGTTATCTTAACTGCAGGCACGCTGTTTGTTACATGGATGGGGGAACAAATTACAGAAAAGGGTATTGGAAATGGTGTTTCAATGATTATCTTTGCCGGGATTATCTCAGGTGTACCTGGGTCCATCAAAGAGATTATTGAAGACTACTTCATCAATATTGACTCTTCTGAGCTTGTAAGTTCTATCATTTTTGTTGTCATTCTGGTTATTGCGATTTTAATCATTGTCACAGTTGTTACGTTTGTACAACAGGCAGAGAGAAAAATCCCAATTCAGTATACAAAACGTGTATCAGGAGCGCCAACCAGCAGCTATCTGCCATTAAAAGTAAATGCCGCCGGTGTTATTCCGGTAATCTTTGCCAGTTCCTTGATTTCGACGCCTAATGCAATTCTGCAGGGCTTCGCTTCAAATTATGCTGGTGAAACATGGTATGAAATTATGACAGAAATTTTCGACTACAACACGATTCCAGGTGCAACTATCTATACTGTGCTGATCGTCGCTTTTACATTCTTCTATGCGTTTGTTCAGGTAAATCCGGAGAAACTTGCGGAAAACCTGCAAAAACAGGGAAGCTATATTCCAAGTGTACGGCCAGGTAAAGGGACAGAAGATTATGTATCCGGACTCTTGATGAGATTAAGTGTTGTCGGCTCTATCTTTTTGGGTGTCATTGCATTGTTGCCTATCATTGCACAAATGCTTTGGAACCTGCCGCAATCAATCGGCTTAGGTGGAACCAGCTTACTGATTATCATCGGTGTTGCATTGGAAACAGCAAAACAATTAGAAGGTTTAATGTTGAAACGTCAATATGTTGGCTTTATCAATAAGTAGGAATCGTGTGTTGAGGATCTTCCTCAGCACCATTCTCACATATGGCTAGTTTTGTATTCAGCCTTTAAAATTAGGAGGAAAGCGAATGAACCTCATTTTAATGGGACTTCCCGGAGCAGGAAAAGGCACGCAGGCAGAAAGAATTATTGATGAATACGGGATTCCCCATATTTCAACAGGTGATATGTTTCGGGCTGCGATGAAAAATGAAACTGCTCTTGGACTTGAAGCAAAATCTTATATCGACAAAGGCGAGCTGGTTCCTGATGAAGTAACAAATGGAATCGTCAAAGAGCGCTTGGCAGAACCAGATACAGCAAAAGGATTTTTGCTGGACGGCTTTCCAAGAACGCTGGATCAGGCGGAAGCTCTGGACCAAATGCTTAAAGAGTTAAATAAAAAAATCGATGCCGTTATCGACATTCATGTAGAAGAAGATGTGTTGATTGAACGCTTGGCGGGACGCTTTATGTGTAAAAACTGCGGAGCAACTTATCACAAAATTTTCAATCCTCCAACAGTGGAAGGAACATGCGATCGCTGCGGCGGACATGAGTTCTATCAAAGAGAAGATGATAAGCCTGAAACGGTAAAAAATCGTTTGACAGTAAACATCAAAAGCAGTGCGCCGATTTTGGCCTACTATAAAGAAAAGAACTTGTTGCACACAATCGATGGAAATCGAGAAATCAACGATGTGTTCTCTGACGTGAAGACGATTATTGACGCATAGTTGCAAGCTGCACACAGTCCTTGATTTTGTTGAGCTTAGACTCTCTTGCTATATAGAATGTTTTATGGTAAAATGTATCAGTCCGACTTCTATGAAAATTTTCTTGGAAGTTTAATTGAAAATTCTAGGTGGGAGCTGCAGTTTCCACCGTTTTATCGTGTGAAAATGCGAAACAAGTACAAGGAGGTACTGTGCGTGGCAAAAGATGATATGATTGAAATCGAAGGTACAGTCGTCGAAACTTTGCCGAATGCAATGTTTAAAGTTGAATTAGAGAACGGGCATGAAGTATTGGCTCACGTTTCTGGTAAGATTCGTATGCATTACATCCGAATTTTACCCGGGGATAAAGTAACTGTCGAGTTATCGCCATATGATTTAACTCGCGGTCGTATAACCTATCGCTTTAAATAATTGTACTCCGTAAAATCTCAGGAGGTATTATCATGAAAGTAAGACCATCAGTAAAACCAATGTGTGAGCATTGTAAAGTAATTCGTCGTAAAGGGCGTGTTATGGTCATTTGCCCAGCAAATCCAAAACATAAACAGCGTCAAGGATAATAGGAGGTGTAACGAATAATGGCTCGTATTGCAGGAGTAGACATTCCTCGTGACAAACGCGTAGTAATTTCTCTTACTTATATTTTTGGTATTGGAAACACTACAGCGAAAAAAGTATTAGCTAATGCAGGCGTATCAGAAGAAATTCGCGTTCGTGACTTAACAAACGAACAAACAGATGCGATTCGTGCAGAAATTGATAAGTTAAAAGTTGAAGGGGATCTTCGTCGTGAAGTGAACTTGAACATCAAGCGTTTGATGGAAATCGGTTCTTACCGTGGAATCCGTCATCGTCGTGGATTACCAACTCGTGGACAAAACACGAAAAATAATGCACGTACTCGTAAAGGCCCAGCTCGTACTGTAGCAGGCAAGAAAAAATAATTCCTAAGTGAAGGAGGTTAGAACTTCATGGCAGCAAAGAAAGTTAGTCGTAAACGCCGTGTGAAAAAGAATGTAGAAGCAGGTATCGCGCATATCCATTCTACTTTCAATAATACAATTGTGATGATTACCGATACTCACGGAAATGCATTGGCATGGTCATCAGCAGGAGCTTTAGGCTTCAAAGGAAGCAAAAAATCAACTCCTTTTGCCGCTCAAATGGCTGCAGAATCTGCAACTAAAGTAGCACAAGAACATGGACTGAAAACTGTCGAAGTAACAGTTAAAGGACCTGGTTCTGGACGTGAAGCAGCAATCCGTTCATTACAAGCAACAGGTTTAGAAGTGACTGCAATTCGTGACGTTACACCAGTTCCTCATAATGGATGCCGCCCTCCAAAACGCCGTCGTGTTTAATGAGTGCTGCTCATTTTGAGTTTGAACCAAAAACGTCATTGAACAAGACACTTTTCGTTTTGAAAGGGGTATAGATAAGAATGATTGAATTTGAAAAACCAAGAATCGAAAAAATTGATGAAGATAGAGATTATGGCAAGTTCGTTGTAGAACCTCTGGAACGGGGTTATGGGACTACTTTAGGAAATTCTCTACGTCGTATTTTGTTGTCTTCATTACCAGGAGCTGCAATCACTAATATTCAAATCGATGGTGTATTACATGAATTCTCTACTATTAAAGGTGTAAGAGAAGACGTGACACAAATCATTCTGAATATCAAAGGATTAGCGTTAAAGCTTTATTCTGAAGAAGAAAAAACCCTTGAGATCGATATTACAGGACCTGCTGTAGTTACTGCCGGTGATATCATCGTTGACAGCGATGTTGAGATTCTAAATAAAGATTTAGTTATCTGTAGTGTTGCTGAAGGAGCTGCTTTTCATGCTCGCTTAACAGTAAAACCTGGTCGTGGCTATGTTCAAGCAGACGAAAATAAAAAAGAAGATATGCCGATTGGTGTTCTTCCAGTCGATTCTATCTACACACCAGTACGTCGTGTTAACTACCAAGTAGAAAGTGCACGTGTTGGTCGTCGTGATAATTTCGATAAGCTTACAATGGAAATATGGACAGATGGTTCAATCATTCCTCAGGAAGCTCTTAGTCTAGCCGCTAAGATCATGACTGAACATTTAGACATCTTTGTTAATCTAACCGATGAAGCTAAAAATGCTGAAATCATGGTTGAAAAAGAAGAAACACAGAAAGAAAAAATGCTGGAAATGACCATTGAAGAATTAGACTTGTCTGTTCGTTCATATAACTGTTTGAAACGTGCAGGAATTAATACTGTACAAGAGCTGACAAACAAATCTGAACCTGAAATGATTAAAGTACGTAATTTGGGTCGTAAATCTCTTGAAGAGGTTAAACTTAAATTGCATGATCTGGGTTTAGGCTTACGTAAAGACGATTAATACGTTTTACTAAGGATACTGGTTTGACTTTTTCCCAGAATTTAGTCGAGCTGTGTGCGTAGCTTGCAGGCTATCAACCGGATAGTAGCTGAAGCTGTATGTAGAATGTAGTTAAAAAGTAACGAAGGAGGGAAACCAACGTGGGTTATCGTAAATTAGGACGCACATCAAGCCAACGTAAAGCGATGTTGCGTGACTTAACAACTGACTTAATTATTAACGAACGTATCGTTACGACTGAAGCTCGTGCGAAAGAAGTTCGTTCTACAACAGAAAAAATGATTACTTTAGGTAAACGTGGAGATCTTCATGCACGTCGTCAAGCTGCTGCTTACGTACGTAATGAAGTTGCCAGCGTTCGTGAAGAAAATGAGGCTATTGTAGTTGAATCAGCTTTACAAAAACTATTCAATGACTTAGGACCTCGTTACGCTGAACGTCAAGGCGGATACACTCGTATCCTGAAAACAGAACCTAGACGCGGAGATGCTGCGCCAATGGTAATCTTGGAATTTGTTTAATAATCAAACTATACCGTCACTTTATAGATGATTCTTTTAGAGTGTTATGATGTTGGAGGCGACTCCGAGTCTAGCTCGCGCTCTATCCGCTGGGAATTCCCGGCGGATAGGCACTCATCATATAAGGTGTTTTTTTTTACCATAAAACAGATACATACATAGTTAATTTTTATTTATAAAACATAGCTGTCAAGACACTTGGCTGTTCCCATTAACTGGTAACTTTTGTTATAATAGTACCTAGGGTCTGCCTGAAAACTCTAGTGGTGAGTAGTTCGTGATTCTTATGGAACTTATCTTCATAAAGCTATCGCCATGGACCACATATGCTATGCTTTTCTAGACCTTCACTAAAATTTCTGGAAATCTAGTTTCCTCTATGGTTTTCAGACAGGCTCTAGTGTTAGAAAAATAGAATTAGTTGATTTTTCCAATGATACTAAAGAATCGGGAGCGTTTGTAATGGAATCAATCATTGAGCTTAAAAATATAAATTTCAACTACCAACCAGAAGATGCAGATCCTGCATTGAAAGATGTATCCTTTTCAATTAAAAAAGGAGAGTGGGTAGCAATTATCGGGCATAATGGTTCTGGAAAATCAACATTAGCTAAAACCATTAATGGGTTATTATTGCCGGCATCCGGTCAAATTTCAGTAGGCGGTAAAGAACTAAATGAAGAAAATGTCTGGGATATCCGCCGCATGGTTGGAATGGTTTTTCAAAACCCTGACAATCAGTTCGTTGGTTCTACTGTCGAGGATGATGTGGCCTTTGGCTTGGAAAATCAAGGAATACCTCGCGATGAAATGGTGATTAGAGTAACGGATGCGTTAAAAAAAGTACGGATGGATCATTTGGCAACTAGAGAGCCTGCAAGATTATCTGGCGGACAAAAACAGCGTGTGGCGATTGCTGGAGTTGTAGCATTACGGCCGGATATTATCATTTTAGATGAGGCTACGAGCATGTTGGATCCGGAAGGTCGCGAAGAAGTAATTTCAACCATTCAGGAAATCAAAGCAGAAAGTAATCTAACTGTGATTTCTATTACTCACGATATAGATGAAGCAGCAAATGCAAACCGTATCCTAGTAATGCGTCAGGGACAGTTGGTTGATGAGGGAACACCTGAAAAAATATTTTCGGCTGGGACTGAACTGATTGAAATGGGGCTTGATTTACCTTTCCCGGAAAAACTGAAAATTGCATTGAAGGAACGGGGTATTGATGTTCCACAAGAATATTTGACCGAAGAAAGGATGGTGGAATGGCTATGGACATCCGTTTTGAACAAGTAGATTTTACCTATCAGCCAAATACGCCATTCGAGCAGAGAGCATTATTTGATATCGACATGATGATTGAAGATGGCTCTTATTCTGCAATCGTTGGTCATACTGGAAGCGGCAAATCTACTTTGCTGCAGCATTTGAATGCATTGGTGAAACCGACGAAGGGAACCGTTCATATTGGTGACCGAGTGATTACGGCGGAAACAGATAATAAGAATTTGAAACCGATTCGTAAAAAGGTCGGGATTGTTTTTCAATTTCCAGAAGCACAGCTGTTTGAAGAAACAGTGGCAAAGGATATTGCGTTTGGACCAAGAAACTTCGGTGCAACAGAAGAAGAGGCCCGTAAGCTGGCGGAAAAGATGTTGAAGCTAGTAGGGTTAGACGAAAGCTATCTGGACCGCTCACCCTTTGAGCTTTCCGGCGGCCAAATGCGCCGTGTAGCAATTGCCGGAGTTTTAGCAATGGAGCCTGAGGTTCTAGTGCTGGATGAACCGACTGCAGGCTTAGATCCCAGAGGACGTAAAGATATGATGGAGATGTTCTGGCAGCTTCATCATGAAAAAGGAATGACAATTGTTTTAGTGACTCATTTGATGGATGATGCAGCGAACTATGCAGATCATATTTTTGTTCTTGAAAAAGGGAAAGTCGTGAAAACCGGTAAACCGTCAGAAGTGTTTCAGGATATTGAATGGCTGAAAGAGAAACAGTTAGGGGTTCCAACTGCTGCAGAGTTTGCTGAACAATTAGCAATTCGCGGGTTTTCAATCACTCAGCTGCCGCTTACAGCTGATGAATTGGCTGATCAGATTTTAAAAATGAAGGCTGGTGAATCAGTATGATGAATAAACTGATTTTTGGACGATATATTCCAGGAGATTCATTTATTCATAAAATGGATCCTCGGGCAAAGCTTCTCGCCAGCTTCTATTTTATTGCAATTATCTTTATGGCAAATAATTGGCAGACCTACAGCCTTTTAGCGGTATTCACACTGACAGCAGTCGTTGTTTCCAAAATTAATATTGGCTTCTTTATTAGAGGGATTCGTCCGCTTCTTTGGCTGATTCTGTTTACAGTCGCACTGCAGATGCTCTTTACGCAAGGAGGAACTGTTTACTTTCAATGGGGAATCTTTTCAGTAACTGAATTTGGTGTGGTTAATGGGTTATTCATTTTCTGCCGTTTTATTCTAATTATTTTTATGTCTACTTTACTGACTTTAACAACCCCGCCTTTAGCTTTATCAGATGCCATAGAGTATTTATTACGTCCGTTTAAAGTAGTTAAGCTGCCTGTACATGAAATTTCTTTGATGCTCTCTATTGCATTACGTTTTGTTCCCACATTGATGGATGAAACAGAGAAGATTATGAATGCACAGCGTGCGAGGGGTGTGGATTTTGGAGAGGGAAATCTGATTCAAAAAATGAAGGCAGTCATTCCTTTACTAATTCCGCTCTTTGTCAGCAGCTTTAACCGTGCAGAAGATTTAGCAACCGCAATGGAAGCTCGAGGCTACCAAGGCGGAGAAGGAAGAACAAAATATCGAATTCTTCACTGGCAGAAAGGTGATACAATAGTCATGCTCATTTTCGTACTGCTGACTGTTGCACTTATTTTTATCAGAAGCTAACTTATAGAAAAGGTGAACAAAATGCCTCGTTACAAAGCTGTAATTGCATACGATGGAACAAATTATAATGGGTTTCAGAATCAGCCGAATGGCCGGACTGTTCAAGCTGAACTGGAGAAAACCTTAAAGAAAATGAATAATGGAAAATCAATTACGATTTTTGGTTCAGGTAGAACTGATGCAGGTGTGCATGCGAAGGGACAGGTCATTCATTTTGACTATCCTGAAGATCGGCCGCTGGAACGAATGCGTTACGGCTTAGATACTCAGACGCCTGAAGATATTAGTGTGCGCAGTGTAGAAAAGGTCGCTGATGATTTCCATGCAAGATACCATGTAATAGAAAAGACTTATGAGTTTCGAGTGGATATTGGAAAACCGCGGAGTCCTTTTCGCAGATTCTATGCAAGCTATTATCCTTATCCGTTAAATCTGGAGAAAATCCAACAGGCGTTGCCGGAGCTGATTGGCACGCATGATTTTACTTCATTTTGTGCTTCTGGTAGTAGTGTGGATGATAAGGTACGTACAATCTATGAAGCAAAGATGACGACTAACCCAGCGGGAGATGAGCTGCTGTTTACTTTTCGAGGGGATGGTTTTCTCTATAAAATGATTCGTATTTTAGTGGGAACACTACTGAAAATAGGTAACGGACGTATGGCTGAAACATCGATAGCCGAAATACTGGCAGCTAAAGACCGCAATGCAGCTGGTCCAACAGCTCATCCGGAGGGGCTTTATCTAGTTGAAGTAAAGTATGAATAGTTTTTGTTTGAGAGTGGTTGTGACAAGAATATTCAGGTACGAGAAATAAAGCGAACTAGGCAAAAATAGCTTGCTGAGATGCGCACCCTCAGATTAGAACTTTTTCTAATTCAGGGGAGGCACATCGATAAGCTATTTTTGTCTAGTTCGCTTTATTTGCTTTTACAGCTCTCTTTTCTAATCCTAGTATAGGATTGTTGAAATACGCTTTATTCAGCTTTAGGGGGTGGAGACATGTTTTTGTCCACCCCCTTTTTGTTTTTTTCTGGAATCTAATTAAGTGTCATACATAAACTAATAGAAAATTGTTCTTCTCTATTTTAATAGTCGAATGCGGCATTTTTTTCTTTATATAACCGGTGAAGCCGGACGTATAGGTGTGCCAACTCTTCATCTCCGTAAGATAAATCCATGCAGTGAAGAGGAAGCGTTGGATATGTTTCCAGCGGCAGTAAAGATGAACTGATGACCAAATCATACTTGTGAGTCAGTTTATCTATGTAAGGTGTAACCTCTACAAAATCAAGCTGATTGAGAAACTGATAGAGGTTTCTAATCAGCAGAAAATTATGCTCAAAGGCGATGCCGACTTTAATAACTTTGGAGCATTGAAACTGATTGCAGTAAGGAAGCATGAGATTCTTAAGGGACTTTGTTAACGGCTTCTGGATTTTCGATAAATAAGGATAAGCTGAATCATTCAATTTATTTTCAAGAAAGCGCAGGATTACCTGTTCTAATTGCTTTTCGACTTTCGGCATACGGTTTTCCGAATCAACAACTAAACTCTGTAGATTTGGAAATGGATGTCTGAGAACATAATAAACAAAGAAAATATTAAGAAGATTTCCTTTCAATAAGGGATCTTTTTTTATTTCAGGCTGATTATAGAAAAACTCTTTCTGGCTGTAATTTAAAAACGCATCGACAAAGTGCATCACCTCATTATCTTGTTTTGAAAAATCAAATAAGGTTTGATAAAGTGAAGGATCATCTTGCATCGTGTAGAACGGGGCATAGTGGGCCAGGAAAAAAATGAAACTACTTTCCCCCTTCGCTATAGCCGGTGGTAAAGCTTTGACAGGCCCGAGACTTTTGTTTAAGCGCTTAAAATCATAGTAAGGGTTGTCCTTCATTAAAAAATCATAGTTGGAATCATAAGACACAAAAAATTTTTTTTGAGCTCTGGAAAGAAAAATTGCTGCAAAAAAAGATAACTCACGCAGTCCTAGATAGGTGCGGGTTAATGGGAAATATTCTGAAAAATCATGAACCAGCTTTTCTGCTTCCTCACGCGATACACGCGTAAACGGCCAAAAAAGTCCACGTGTACCCAGCCAAAGAGTATTGAACAGTGCTACTCGGACGACTCGTTCATCTCCAGTTAAATTTGCTTCACGAAAGCTAAAGCGTAGATTAAATTGTTTGACATGTTTTTTTAAGGGAATCATTTTTCGTGAAACCGTAGACTGACTAACATAGTGGCGTTCACAAAAGTCTT
The DNA here is from genome assembly GCF_056924295.1 of Enterococcus sp. LJL128. Classification (NCBI taxonomy): domain Bacteria; kingdom Bacillati; phylum Bacillota; class Bacilli; order Lactobacillales; family Enterococcaceae; genus Enterococcus; species Enterococcus sp. LJL128. The sequence continues at coordinate 201,342 of NZ_JBXPBP010000005.1, forward strand.
CAATCGTAGGTTGATCATGATTTAAAAAGTATAAAATGAATAAAAAGGGGATAGATTTTTTTAATGTTAAATACCGATATTCATCGATACTGATAGTTAGATGCTCCGCATTGATTTTACCAGCTTTTTTTAAGATAGAAGACTGTTTATTATTATAGGCCATAATCTCTTGATTGATTTCAGTCAAAATAATCAGTGTCTGCTGATAGCTAAGATCAAATAGCTTTGCTACTTGGGAAACAGGTATTATTGTTTGATTCAAACTTGAAATTTTTTTATAAATTTGAAATTTGATTAAGGTACTATTGTCCATCATTAATTCATCAAATAGCATAGTAAACGCATCCCTCCTATGCTCATTCTAATAGATAGCTTGCCGAATGCCAATAATAAGATAAAAAAATAATAAAATTTTCATTTTTATTTACGAATTAATTGGAAAATATATATAAAATAAACCAACTTTTAAAAAGCTGGCTTATTTATAGTTTATTTATTTAAGTGGTTTTCATTTTTTGAACTGACCGCGCTCCATAAAATTCCTAATAGAAAGCCTGTTACAGCGGGAACAATCCAGCCCATGCCAATTGTAAAGAAAGGCAAATATGCTTCAGATAGTTGAACAATTGTAGTAATGATGGAATTCTCTTTAATAAAAGCCGGGGCACTGTTTAGTGCATCTAAAAAAGCAGCAAATAGGGTGAAATAGGTTGTCATACGATAAACCTCTGTACGATGTTTAAATAGCGGACTTAGAATCACCAGCAGCATTAGCGTGATTGCCAGAGGATACAGGAACATCAATACTGGAATTGAAAATTGAATGATATTGGTCAGCCCAACATTAGCAAATAAACAAGGCAGGATGCTGGCAACAGCTATATACATAGGATATTTTCCTTTAGGAAACAGCTCAGAAAAGGTTTCCGCAAAAGCCGTAATTAGACCAATAGCTGTTTTTAAGCAGGCAACAATAATAATTAAGGTCAACAGCAGCGAGCCCCAGCTGCCTAAATAATGATTGGCAATTTGAGCAAGGGCAATCCCGCCATTTTCACTAAGTTTAAAGGTACCGATACTCATTGCACCCATGTAGGCCAACAAGGTATAGATAATACCCATTAATAAAATACTAACAGCACCGGATTTTACAGTGTCCTTTGCAACAGCGTTCGGTTCTGTAACGCCCATTCCGCGAATTGTTGTCACGATGATGATGCCAAAAGCCAAAGACGCAAGAGCATCCAATGTGTTATAGCCTTCAGTAAAGCCTTTAAAGAAAGCGTATTGACTGTAAGCTTCCCCAATCGGTGCAGAAGATACAACCCCCAATGGCTTTAAAAAGGCTAGTAGAAGCAGCACACCTAACAAAACTAGAAAAATTGGATTTAAAAATTTTCCAACATAATCAAGAATCATAGATGGCTTTCTAGATAAAAACCAGGCTGTAAAAAAGAATAAAATAGAAAATAAAGCTAGAAAAAGAGGTTGCTGTTTCAGCTCAACGAAAGGAGCAAGTCCAATTTCAAAAGAGGTTGTTGCCAATCTAGGCAAAGCAAAAAATGGACCAATCGTTAAATATAATAATGAAGTAAAAATAATGGCATACGATCGATTCACGCGATTGGCCAAATCGAACAAGCCGTTGCTTTTAGAGATTCCGATAGCAATCACACCTAAAAAGGGAAGACCAATACCAGTAAGTAGGAAACCAAGATTTGCCGAAAAGACAGCTGCTCCAGCCTCTTGCCCTAAATGAACTGGAAAAATTAAATTGCCTGCTCCGAAGAACAAACCGAACAGCATGGACCCTACAAAGAGGTAATCCCGCCAGGAAAGTTTTTTATTCAATATCTGCACTCCTTTTCTATTTTACACGTTGAAAGCTTTTTAATGGTAATAAATCAGATTTTTTTAAGTATCGGTTATTTTATATTGTGTATAAAAAGCAACACCTTCATTAAAATAGCAGAGTTAAGAAGTGCAGGCAAGCAGAAAAGACAAAATTAAATCATTTTTTCATTAACTTTATTCGTTTTGCACAAACAGGGGTGAGATAATTGGAAACGCGCAATCACCCTTTTACCTCAGAATAGTGAGCTAATTAGTTGTGTATCTTCGGGCTTTAGCAGAGTCTAAATTATTTTTCTGTTTTTTGTAGAAAATAAGCAAAGAGATAATCATCGCAATAGGCATCGTTGATATAGAATTCATCACGCAAGTGTCCCTCTTCAACAAAGCCGTTGCGCTTGTAGAAGTTAATGGCCCGGTTGTTGGTTCCCATTACCCGTAAGGAAAGTTTGTGAATTCCGTAGGAAGGAGCAGTCATTTTTAAATAATCCAGCAGCTTTCGTCCAGCTCCGGATGACTGATAATCGGGATGGACACCAATGCCAATCATCCACTGGTGTTTATGTGAAGGCAGATGAGTTGGCTGATGAACGTTGACAAATCCAATTAGCTGTTCCTCCTGAACAGCAACAAAAATCAGCTCGTCCTTTTGTTTAGCTGCATATTCCTCTACATCATTGTAATGATGTAGGATAGGTGAGTTTTCATTTGTCCAAATTTGATTTTCAATTAGCATCAATTCAGAGTAATCATCATCCTGCGCCTTTCGTATCTGTATTGTTTTTGCCATTGTCAGTCCTCCTTTATAAATCAGAATGAAATCTTTTTATCAATTTTTCCTGATGGGTACTTAAAATATCTGTTAAGCGGATATCGTATTTGTCGGCCAGGATAAAGATATTATCTAGAACATCTCCCAGTTCCTCTGTTAATTGCTGTTTAAGGGCTTCAGGTTCTTTTTCTATCTCATCGGGACGGTCGCGTCCAATTTCCAGCGCTCGAACAGCTTGTGCCACTTCGCCCGTTTCTTCTGATAAAAAACTGACCCGAATGAACGGATTCAGCTCGTACCAGCCGCGTTCTTTGTAAAAACTGCTTATCCATTTTTGATACTCTTGTATATCCAAATGACCACCTCCGTTTTTTCTCCAACCTATCATATCATATTTGATTTAAGACCGCAGAGTGAAAATGATTAGGACAGAAATCTGGAGAACTGCTATAATCTAAGACAGTAGAAGGAAAAGGGAGAGACAGTAGATGACAACATTTTATTTCGTGAGACATGGAAAAACTGAGTTAAACATAGCTGATAGTTTTCAGGGAAGCGGGGCAGACTCGCCGTTGCTTCAAGAAGGTATTGAACAAGCAGGCAAGCTAGGAAAACACTTGGCGGGAATTGCTTTTGACCAAGTAGTTGTCAGTACGCAGAAACGGGCCATGGATACGGCAAACTATATACTGACTGAGAACCATCATCTGAACGGTATGACGTTGCAATATCATGATGGATTAAGAGAGATAGGCTTTGGTGAAAAAGAGGCAATGAAAGTTGACTTTATGAATCAGCAAACTAAATATCTGCGGGAACGTCCGGATTTATATGACCCATCAGGTTTTGGAGGGGAGACTTATGATGAATTGGTCGCCCGCGGCTCAGCTGTAATCAGTGAACTAGAGGAGCGACATCCGGAAGGCAAGGTTCTGGTTGTTGCTCATGGCGTATTGCTGATTGTTCTGATTAATTATCTAAGTGGTCAGGAAAAAAGAAACTGGCGCAAAAATGGCCCTTTGGAGAACACTAGCTTAACCATCCTTCATAAAGAGGGAAAACACTATACAGTAGATACCTTTAATGATATTTCTTATCAATAAAGTGAAAGGAAGTACCTTATTGATAATGTTAATGATTGACAAGCTAGGATTAGTAAGAAGGGCGGCTGGCAAATGAAAAGAGCAGCAGTATATTGCGGTGCAAGTGAAGGAAATAGTCTAGTATATAAACAACAAGCCATTGAATTAGGCAACTGGCTGGTGGATAAGGGCTATGGATTAGTTTATGGCGGAGGCAATGTGGGATTAATGAAACGTATCGCTGATACAGTTTTAGCGAAGGGTGGCGAAGTAATCGGCGTAATGCCCAACTTCCTGATCGAACGGGAAATTGCTCATCCTGCTTTATCAGAGTTAATCACTGTCAGCAACATGCATGAACGGAAAAAGAAGATGATGGATTTGGCAGACTGCTACATTGCATTGCCGGGTGGTCCAGGAACTCTGGAAGAAATTTCTGAGGTTATATCATGGGCACGTGTTGGAGAACATGGAAATCCATGTATCTTATGGAATAGTCAGGGCTATTATGATTTGCTGGGTAGCTTTTTTAATCATATGGTGACCGAAGGCTTCCTCTCTCCAGCAGACCGGGAAAATATTTTAATTACAGAATCATTCTCTGAGATGAAAGCTTTTATTGATACTTATAAAGGTATAGCTGTAAGAGAGTATAAAAAAACTGAGCATTAGACTTTATTAGGAAAGGCGGGCATCAAGTGATTATTTTGATTGGCGGAGCCAGCTGCAGCGGAAAAACAGTACTGGCGCAAAAATTACTAGAGATTTACCACATTCCTTATTTATCCATTGATCATTTAAAAATGGGCTTAATTGGCGGCTACCCAGAATGCGGGTTTACACCGTTCAGCTCAGATGAAATAATCAATGAAAAGCTTTGGCCAGTATTAAAAAAAATCATTGAAGTAGCGATTGAAAATGAACAGCATTTGATTATTGAAGGCTGCTATTTACCTCAGGACAAGGTACATGAGCTGGCAGCTGCTCATCGCGAAATCGTGCCTGTCTATCTAGGGTTCTCAGAAGGGTACATTAGGAACCATTTTGAAGATGGAATACTTGCTTATCGGTCGACAATTGAACGGCGAAAATTTGCTGAAGACCGCCCCGTTCAGGAAATCATCGCTGAGCATGCAGAGACTAAACGAAAGTGTAAACACTACCAGCTTCTGTATCTTGAAGCAGACGAGAAATATCAGGATATGCTGGATAGAGCAGTCGAACAAACAGCGGCAGCTATAAATAAAATGCAAGAGACTGCTCTCCCGTGAGCAGCCTCTTGCATTTTGTTTATATTCATTCTTTTGATAGAATACGCTGCAGGAATTCTTTTGTCCGCACTTCTTTCGGATGGACAAAAATATCTTCTGCGCTTCCTTCCTCTGCGATAACGCCTTTATCCATGAAAATGACGCGGTCTGATACTTCTCGCGCAAACTCCATTTCATGCGTAACGATCATCATTGTCAGCCCAGTATGGGCCAAATTCTTCATCGTTTTTAGCACTTCTCCTACCATTTCAGGGTCAAGCGCAGAGGTTGGTTCATCAAATAAAAGAACATCAGGATTCATGGATAGTGCCCGGGCAATCGCTACCCGCTGTTTCTGACCTCCGGAAAGCTGAGCTGGTTTAGCTGTTACAAAGCGTGCCATGCCAACCTTTTCCAGGTTTTCCATAGCGATTGCTTCAGCTTCGCTTTTGTTGCGTTTTAAAACGGTAAGCTGACCAGTTGTGCAGTTATCTAAAACGTTTAAGTTGTTAAACAAATTAAACTGTTGGAAAACCATCCCTAGATGGGTTCTGTATTTTGGCAAATCATACCCAGGAGCTAAAACATTTTCTCCTTTATAAATAATTTTACCGTCTGTTGGTTTTTCCAGTAAATTAATGCAGCGGAGCATTGTTGATTTTCCAGAGCCGGAGGAACCGATAATCGTCACAACTTCGCCTTTTTCTACAGTTAGGTTGATATCTTTTAAGACTTCATTTTCACCAAAGTTCTTCTTTAAATGTTCAACTTCAATAATTGCATTCATCATATGGGCCTCCTTATTTATCTTCGCCTATTGCTACAGATTGTTCTGCTTCTTCAACAGGAATGTATGCTGAAGGTCCGTCGATGCGGTTTTCCAACCAGCGTAAAATCCGTGTTACTGTAAAAGTTAAAACAAAGTAAATCACACAGACGATGGAGAAGGTTTGGAAGAACTGATAGTTTGTTCCAGCCGCAGAATTAGCCTGGAAGAACAGATCAGAAACAGAAATAACACTCAGAACAGAAGTATCTTTAATGTTGATTACAAATTCGTTCCCCGTTGCCGGCATAATATTCCTAATAACCTGTGGTAAAACAATCTTTGTCATCGTTTGTCCATGAGTCATACCAATGGCCTGCGCTGCTTCAAACTGCCCTTTATCAACGGAGAAAATCCCGCCGCGGACAATTTCAGACATATAAGCACCTGTATTAATTGAGACAATAAACAAAGCGGCAACAGTACGATTTAAATCAATACCGAAAGCCAAAGCAATCCCATAGTAGATAACCATTGCCTGAACCATCATCGGCGTACTTCTGAAAATTTCAATATATGCGGATAAGAGCCAGTTAAAGATTTTCTGGAATGCACGTTTGCCCTTCTTCTCAGCTGTAGGGATTGTCCGGATAACGCCTATCAAAAGACCGATTAGCGTACCAACAATTGTACCGATAGAAGCCAACAGCAATGTTGTTCCAGTACCGCGCAGGAAAAGCGTACCATATTGACTAATAATATTTTTAAAATCACTAATCAGACCAGGCTTAGTTTGTTCTTCATCCGTTGAGCCTTCAGCAGCCGGCTGGTCAACGATGGCATCATCCATAATCTTTGTTCGTTCCTCAGGAGAAATATCTGCTAAAATAGCATTGATTTTTTCACGATTAGGATCTCCTTTGCGAAGTCCGATAGCGATTGTAGTATCAGCAGGGTCAGTATTAAACCCATTTCCTTCTGAAAATTCCACCATCTTGATATCCGGATTCACACTTTCAGCAGTAACGCCTTCCGGCCGTTCACTAACATAGCCGTCAATGACACCAGAAGCTAAGGCTGTCCGCATGGCACCAAAGTCCGCTTGCGCCTGCTGCTTCTGGACATCAGGAATTTGATCAATGACAGTATAATGGAAGGTATTCAGCTGAGCAGTAACCTTAGCACCACTGAAATCAGTTAGGCTTTTTGCATTTGCATACTTGCTGTCTTTACGAGTAACGATAACAAGATTAGATTCATAGTAAGGATCAGAAAAATCGATTTCCTTTTTACGTTCTGGTGTTGGCGACATGCCGGCGATTACAGCATCAATTTTTCCAGATTGTAGTGCTGGAGCCAGACCGTCCCATTTTGTTTTGACAATCACTAGTCGTTTGTTCAGTCCTTCAGCTACTTTCTTAGCAATCTGGACATCATAGCCTCCTGCGTAGGAGTGGTCGCTAGGAATTGCCACAGCGCCGTTGGCATCTGTTGTCTGCGTCCAATTGAAAGGAGCGTAGCCGGCTTCCATTCCGACTCTGAACTCACCATTTGCTGTACTGCTTTCTGCTTTGACAGTCAGCGGCGTGAAGAACAGACCTAATAAAAGTGTAAACAGAAAACCAAAGGAAATACTTTTTTTATTCATAATACTAATTCTTCCTTTCTTTACTATAAATACAAAAAAACAACCATACGCATGTTGGTTGTTGATAACAGTCGTCTCCTCAACAGAACATAGCGCAACTTGGCATTACTGCCAAGACAGTCCACCAGCTGTTCGCATAGTGTCCCAACATACAACAGAGAAGGCTGCTGTACATTTCGGCGGTTGTTCCTAGGCTTGCTTCAACATGTCCTTTCACACTCCACAAGATTAATAAAAACCGCGACCTCTACCTCGATTTGAGGTACTATTCAGTTGTCATTCAAGTAGTAACTAGTCTACGATATCTAATAAAAAATGTCAATAGTTCAGAATGTTTGTGAAGAACTGGCTGACAGCTGCGGCTATTATTTACATGACTGCTTACTAAAAATAGTAGATTAAAGAGTAAATGCTAAAGTGCCGTTCTTTTTCAAGTTAGTCACTTTGAAATGACTAAATTATTACACCATGAAAAAGAAAGCGCTACCAAGAAAGTTGACAAGAATTAGAAGAAACACTATTATGGAAAGAGGCGCTGTTGAATAAAGGTAAAAAATACTGATTTATAGCTGCAAACTTCTTTTTATTAGGTTATTGCTATCAGCGGCCAAAGAATCTTTAAAAAAATAAGGAATGTGGAAAAATATGATTAAAAGAAAACCCGTCTATCGGATACTGTCTGTCTTTGCTGGAACGGCATTGACTGCACTATCCATCTCAGTATTATTGAAAGCGGGCTATGGTGTAGATGTACTAAGTGTTTTTTTAACGGGGATTCAAAATTACATACCTTGGGAGTTTGGTTATCTGAGTATGTCATTTAACGTCCTGATGATTGTGATTGCATTTTTTATGCAACGTGAGTTAATCGGCGCAGGGACAATTATAAACGGGGTTTGTTTAGGACTGATGGTCAACTTCTTTTCAGGTCTCTTAGCTGATTGGGAGATGGGCATACCGCTCCTCTGGGGATTAGTAGCAGCTATTTGCTACGCTGTGGGCATCGGCTTGTATGTATCTGCTCAGATGGGCGCCGCCGCAATAGAATGTTTGTCATTTATGATTGAAAGCCGAACCAAAGGAAGTTTGAAGTTAATTAGAATTGCAATTGATGCTGTGCTTGTAGTAAGTGGCTTATTGCTGGGAAGCACAAGTTTCCACATTGCAACCTTTGTCTGTCTGCTGACTACAGGTCCGATTGTAGAATGGATGCTGAAGCGGTCGATGTGGACAAATGAACGTTCATAAAGTGAATGGATAATGAAGCTGTTTCAAAAACCAGTATTTTATTTGGTTTTTGAAGCAGTTTTTATCTTTATTTTGAAATGATCAGCAGAATCAGGTACCCTTGAATAGAAGTAGTTGGAAGGAGCAGCGATGATGACGAAAGATATTTTGTTAGCAAAGAGTGTCGTTTATCGGACGGAGAAAGAAGCAATTATAAAAGGGGTTGATTTAGCAGTTGAGACAGGTGATTTTTTAACACTGACAGGACCTTCTGGGGGCGGGAAAAGTACCTTCTTGAAGCTGCTTGCTTCACTGTTATCGCCATCAGACGGAAAGATTTATTATAAGGGTACGGATTTGTCTGAGCTCGATCCAGTTGCTTACCGACGAGAGGTTTCTTATGCATTCCAGCAGCCGGTATTATTTGGAGAGACAGTTTATGACAATCTTGTATTTCCATTTGAGGTAAGAGAAGTGCCCGTTAATCAGAAAAGAATTAGAGAAAAGCTGGCTCAGGTTTATTTAGATGAAGCATTTCTGGATAAAAAAATAAGTGAGCTTTCTGGGGGTGAAAGACAGCGCATTGCGTTACTGCGCAACATTTTATTTATACCTGAAGTGCTGCTTTTGGATGAAGTCACTGTGGGGCTGGATGAGGAAAGTAAAAAGATTGTCAATCAGCTGATTCAGCAGGTCCATCATCAGGGGGCAACGATTATCCGGGTAACTCATGATAGTGAAGAGCTGGCGCAATCAGCCAAAATTATACAGATAACAGGAGGAAAGCTGGATGAATGATTTAGCGGTTACTGGACAGTCTTTAGGCTGGTCCTTGCTGCTTGTGGGGATTGCTTTGGGGATTAGTCTGAATCAGAAGCTGGGACTGGGCAAAGACATTATCTATAGTGTTTGCCGTGCGGTTGTTCAGCTGATTGTTGTAGGCTATGTATTGAAATATATTTTTCAAACAGATATCCTCATTTTGACACTGGTGATGGTACTGGTAATTATTTTTAATGCTGCTTGGAACACAAAGCAGCGTAATCCTTCGCTGCAGCATGCGTTCCTGTATTCCTTTGCAGCTATTTTTCTAAGCACCTCGATTACGCTTGGGACATTGATTTTTGCAGGAGCAATAAAAATTATTCCTTCACAGCTTGTACCGATTTCAGGAATGATTGCCAGCAATTCGATGATAGCAATTGGTCTTTGCTACAAGCATATGCATACATTGTTTTATAATCAGCGGCAGCAGGTCTTGGAAAAGCTTTCTCTGGGAGCCGATGTTTCTTTAGCTTCAAAAAACATTCTAAGAGAAAGCATCAAGGTGGCGATGCAGCCTACGGTGGACTCTGCAAAAACAGTGGGGCTAGTCAGTCTGCCGGGAATGATGTCAGGGCTGATTTTTGCCGGAGTTGATCCCGTTCATGCGATTAAGTATCAGATAATGGTTACATTTATGCTTCTTTCCACGACTAGTATTGGAGCAATTATTGCTGGCTATCTATCCTACAAGGAGTATTATAATAATCGTAAGCAGCTGCGGATATAGTTCTAGCTGGTTAAAATCGAACGGAGGCGAAATAGGATGACTGACTTGAAAAGTAAAATCATTGAAGAGAGTAAACGTCTTGGGATTGATAAGATTGGCTTTGCGTCAGCAGCTCCTTTTGATCATTTAGAAGCTTCTTTACAGGAGCAAAAGGAACGAGGTTATACATCAGGATTTGAACATCCGATTATTGAAGAACGTATTTACCCGGAACGAACGTTTGAGCATCCACAGACAATTATAGCGATTGCGCTAGCCTATCCGACTAAGGTGAAGGAAAAGGTTCCGCGAGATGAAAAACGAGGACAATTTGCTAGAGCTTCATGGGGAATGGATTATCACGATATTTTACGTGAGCGTTTAAATGGGTTGATTGATTTTATTCGTGAGCAGGCGGAAACGATAGAGGAAAAAGAAAGCTGGCGTTTTAAGCCTCAGGTGGATACTGGGGAGCTGATTGATGTTGCGGCGGCACAGCGTGCAGGGTTGGGCTTTATTGGCAGGAATGGTCTGCTGATTACAGAAGAGTTTGGTTCTTTTGTTTATTTGGGCGAGATTGTAACGAATATTTCTTTTGAAGTGGATCAGCCTGTTCCTTTTGGCTGTGGCGAATGTACGCGCTGTGTGACTGCTTGTCCAACGCAGGCTTTATTGGGTGATGGACGAATGAATGCACCGCGCTGTCTGTCTTATCAGACTCAAACCAAAGGTATGATGCCGGAAGAATATCGAAAGAAGATGCATAATGTGATTTACGGCTGTGACATTTGCCAATTAGTCTGTCCTTATAATAGAGGAAAAGATTTTCATTTTCATGAAGAAATGGACCCGGAGATAGATAGTGTTTATCCAAAACTGGAACCGATGCTTAGCATGACCAATAAGGAATTCAAAGAACAATTTGGCCATCTCGCTGGATCATGGCGCGGGAAAAAGCCGCTGCAGCGGAATGCACTGATTGCTCTAGCTAATTTGGGCGGCAGAGAAGCACTACCGGAAATTTTAGAATGTACACAAGATATTCGACCAGTGATTCGAGGTACTGCGGCCTGGACGATTGGTAAATTAGGCAATCGTGAACCGGAAAAATGGTTGAAAATATTGACTGAGCTTCTGCAAGTTGAAACAGAAGAAGAGGTATTACATGAAATACAAGGGGCGATTCGTCAATTAACAAAAGAATAGTTACTTGGAAGATATCTAACTGGAGTGAAACTTGGAGTATTGAGTGTTTGTCTCGACTTCCTATTTTTTTATTACCATTATGGGTTAATGTATATTTCTCAAATAGAATATTTACAGAATCTGCATGAAAGTATCTTTATTTGAGGCTGAACCGTCAGAAGGATAATGATTTCTGACGGTGTTTTTTTAGTTGTTTAGAGAATAGATGAAGAAATATATGAATATTTTGTATGAAATAATCAAAGAAATTATCTGAAAATGTCATAAAAGCAGTGTAGTCATTGATTTTTCACATTACAGTTTTGATATAAAAAGCTCTTTTTTTGAAAAAAAGACCGAAATAAAAGGAGAAAACGATGAGAATAAAATAAACAAATACAAATTTTCTTCCTTTTTTATAAAAAAAGACGGTTTTTTATAAATATAAATTAAATAATAAATCCTTTTATATCAAGTTCTTTATCGCTTTTTTTTACAGAGTGTTACGAAAAATCAATACTCGTAATGAATTGTCACTATACTTTTACCTATGAAATACGCTGGGATGATAAAGTATGAAAAGTCTCATACGAGAGATGAAAACTTTTTATGAAGGAGAATAGATAATGAAATCTATTAAAACAATTCTACTAGGAACAATTGCGGTAGCAACATTTGGAATTTTTGCAGGAACTACAGACGTGCATGCAGACACTATATATACTGTTCAAACAGGAGACAGCCTTTCAAAAATTTCACAGCAAGTGTTTGGCGACAGCTCTTTAATCCAAAAAATTGCTGAAGACAATAACATTGAAAATATCAATATGATTTATACTGGTCAACAACTGATTATTAAAACTGATGATGGAGAAAAGATTGAAGCAGCTCCAGCAGTTCAAGCTGAAACCGTTCAGGCAGCTCCAGTAACTGAAGCAGCACCTGCGGCAGCAGAATCTAGCTATACTGGTACATCTTCATCTGCCAAAGAATGGATTGCACAAAAAGAATCAAGCGGTTCTTACTCAGCAACAAACGGCAGATATATCGGTAGATATCAATTAGATGCTTCATACCTAAATGGGGATTATTCAGAAGCGAATCAAGAACGCGTAGCAGATCAATACGTAACACAACGCTATGGTTCATGGGAAGCGGCACAAGCTTTCTGGTTAGCTAACGGCTGGTACTAATCAATTAAATAATAAATGATTGCTATCAAATAGATTAGATAGGCACCTGAAATTTTTTCAGGTGTCTTTTTTTATAACTAAAGAAATTACAAGCTATGTATGGCTATAAAAGCCGTCATAATATCGGATATTGAGAAAGGAATTTAGCCAATATCTCGCTTTACGGGTTTGTTCAGTTTTTTTGAAGTCGATTAATCGAAAATAAATACGCAGAAAATGAGAAATTTGATAGAAGTTGCGGGATATGATTCTAAATAGTAGTTTTCGATAAGAAAAGTTTATACAATAGAGAAATAGGAGGCGGTGGAGATGGATACACTGATTTATCATTTGAAAAAGCATGCACTGCTTAGAGGGATTATCTATGTTCTTCTAGGAATAGCTGTGGTTGTTAACCCATCTGGCGTATTTAACATCACGGTTTATGTAATTTCGGGTTACCTGGCATTTATGGGCCTGCTGGATTTGATAGAAGGAATTAGAGTTAGGCAGAAAGAAGGTATTTACGACAGCAGCTTTGTTCTGGGAATTCTCCTGCTGGTATTGGCAGGCATTGTTTTAGTGTTTTCAAAAGCTATTGTTAGTATTTTGCCAATATTCCTAGGTCTGCTGGTTGTAACAGTGGGGAGTGCTCGTTTAATTCAGTCCTTCAATCTAAGAAAATATACAACTGTTAACTGGGGTCTGCTGTCTTTTTATGGTATTGTACTGATAATTGGCGGAGGTCTGCTGATATTCAATCCGTTCCGAAGCGTTTTATTTCTTTTTCAATTGTTTGGCGGAATTCTTATTTTTATGGGAATTTCAGAATGCTTAACTTTTTTTCAGTTACGTAAGATTGAGCACTAAACGAAAGTGGTCTTTCCGATGTGTATTTTTGCTTAAGTGAAAGCGGTGGTTGGTCTAAGAATTGAGTATTGAACTTTTCAAAATTCAGTTTTAGTTTCGTATGCCGATTATTCCGCTAAAATCTTTCATACAAGTGGAACTGACCTGTTGGATTTAGCTATAAAAAATGAATATGAACTATCTTTTATTCGAGATTTAGAGATTGGTGCAGCGTCATTTTGACGATTGCTCCAATCTTTTTTATGATTAATTGAGAAAATGATAATACAGAAAAACAGCTGTATCATATTGTTTTTTTCTGTTATATAAAAATGAATTTAATTAAAATACGTTTGTTTTATTCAAGCATATATAGTGTGGTGATAGTTGTTTTTGTGTTATTATCAAATTGTTATTTTAAATAAATATATAAATACAGATTGGGAGGGTGTGGTTCTGATGTACTATATTCATTTAGATTCGAAAGATATAAGAGAAAATCTTGCAGCGGAACAATATGTTTTAAATAGTTTGTCTTTCGATGAACCTTTAGTACTCTTTTATATACAAAGCCCTTGTGTGATTATTGGACGAAATCAGAATGCCTTCGCTGAGATAAACCGAACCTACGCTAGAGAGAAAAATATCACAGTTACACGTAGACAGTCTGGGGGCGGTGCAGTTTATGATGATTTAGGCAATGTCAGCTTTAGCTTTATCATGAATGCAGCCGGCAATAATTTTGGTGATTTTAAGCATTTTACACAACCGATAATAGACGCCCTTCACAGGATGGGCGCAGCTACAGCAGCAATGAATGGCAGAAATGATCTGTTCATTGATGATAAAAAGTTTTCAGGTAACGCTATGTATAAAAAAGGGACTAAGATGTACATGCATGGTACGTTGATGTTTGATGTGAATCTGCAGGAAATGGAGACAGTTCTTCAGGTGTCGGAGAAAAAACTAGAGTCAAAAGGAACAAAATCAGTTAGAAGTCATGTGACAAATATTAAGCCTTATCTAAATAAAAAATACCAGAAAATTACAACAGAAGCTTTTCGTGATCAACTGACTCTACAGCTATTTTCTGCAGCAGAGTTGGGAGACATTCAGGATAGAAAATATGAGCTGACAGCTTTTGATTATCAGGAAATCAATAAGCTAGTTGAGGAAGTTTATGGAAATAACCAATGGATTTATGGAGAAGCACCAGAGTTTTCTCTACAAAAAGAAAAAAAGTTTCCAAGTGGTCTGCTTGATATTCGGTTGTCTATCGATAAAGGAAAAATTAAATCCATACGAATTTATGGTGATTATTTTAGTCAGAAAGACAGTAGAGATGTAGAGGCTCTATTAACAGGAGCCGACTACGATGACAAGTCCATTGAAAAGGTGCTGGCGAATATTTCTATGGAGGAATACTTCTCTGGTATATCGAAGGAAACCTTTATTCGACTGCTGCTGGACTGATAAAAGGAGAGACTGGATGATTGTTTTTGATAACGTAAGCAAAATATATGAACACCGCGGAGGGAAAACACTGGCGCTGCAGGAGATAAATCTGCAGATTGAAAGCGGTGAAATTTTTGGCATAATCGGTGAGAGTGGTTCTGGTAAATCCACCCTGTTAAAGCTCTTGAGTACACTGGAGGTACCAGATAGTGGACGATTGGAAGTTGATGGTGAGGATCTTGAGAAGTTGACAGCATCAGCCCGAAAAAATAGGCTGCGTAAGACAGGGGTTGTCTTTCAGCACTTCAACTTGCTTTACAACCGAACAGTTCGGGAAAACGTCGAGTTACCGCTTAAATTAGCTGGGAAGGACAATTCCCAAGCGGTTGAAGAGATTCTGCGTTTTGTAAAAATTGATTCTAAAGCAGAAGTTTATCCAAAACAATTAAGCGGTGGGGAAAAGCAGCGTACAGCTATTGCCAGAGCTTTAGTGACAGCGCCCAACTTGCTCTTGTGTGACGAACCTACATCAGCATTAGATGGACAACACGCCTATGAAGTTAGAACTTTATTGAGAAAGATTAATCATGAGCTGGGAACAACTATTATAGTGGTTAGCCATGAGCTGGAGTTAATTCAGCAATTGTGTAATCGAGCAGCGATTGTTGAGAAAGGCCGGTTGCTTGAAACGGTAACTCTTGACAAAAAAGCGGATAATCCAGTGTATGCCTCCTACTATGAACGAATCAAGGAGGTATTAAGTTGACAGAGTATTTCAATCAGCTGAGCTACTATGGACCAGAACTGGCTAAAGCATTGGCAGAAACTGGAGAGATGCTGCTTTACTCCATTTTATCTGCACTCTTAATTGGCTTGCCTATGGGAACATTTCTGTTTATGTCTCGAAAAAAACAAGCATCGTCCACTCGTTTACTTTCCGTCGTATTAAACCGTCTAATCGATATTATCCGCTCATTTCCATTCCTGTTACTGGTTATTGCGTTAATTCCGATAACTAGAGGAGTGTTGGGAACAGCGTTTGGAACGAGGGCGGCAGCTTTTCCGCTGTCTTTTGTTTCCGCCGCTCTTTATGCGCGCTTGGTTGAGCAAGTTTTGCTAGATGTGCCAAAAGAAGTCTCTGAGTTGGCTCAGGTGTTAGGCGCCGGGAAAAGGCAGTTGGTTATGCAGTTTCTATATGTGGAAGCTAGGTCTGGACTTGTGCTGACGCTGACTTCAGTCATTGTCAGTATGGTTTCCTATTCTACTGTGATGGGTGTTGTCGGCGGCGGTGGTATTGGCGATTTCGCATTAAGGTACGGTTATCAGCGATATGAATACGGATTGATGTATACAGCTATTATTTTAATGATTCTTTTTGTTGCTTCGATTCAGATAATTGGGAATCGAGTTGCTGAAAAAATAGATAAAAGACATTAGGAGGAGTATAAAGTGAAAAAGTCTATACAATTATTTTTACTGTTAAGCACAGTAGTTTTTCTGACGGCTGCTTGCGGACAGAAGAAAACGACAGCTAGTGATAATGAAGCTGCTGTAGATAAAACTATTCGAGTAGCCTCTCATATGCCGCCAATGACAGATGTGGTTGAGATAGCTGGCGATGTACTCAAAAAAGAGGGCTATGAGCTTGAACTGGTTCAAGTGAATGACAATATTCAGTACAATGAGCTTTTAAAGGAAAAGGAAATTGATGCAAACTTTGCCCAACATGAACCCTTTATGGAAAAATTCAATAGCGAGAAGCAGGCAAATCTTGTGGCGGTTCAAAAAATCTATAATGCTAAAGTGGGATTTTACTCAAAAGAATATCAATCTACTGAAGATATCCCGAATGGAGCAAAAGTGGCTTTGCCTAGCGATATATCCAATGAGGGGCGGGCATTAGCAATTCTTGCTGACCAAGGGCTGATAACATTGAAAGAGGGCGTTGGCTTTGAAGGGACTATTAAGGATGTAGAGACTAATCCTAAAAATCTTGAATGGCTGTCTGTGGATTTGTTGAATCTGGCTGAAGCTTATAATGAAAAAGATGTTGCTCTTGTTTATAATTATCCGACATATATTGCGAAGGTTGGCTTAACGCCGGCGGATGCACTGTTTTTGGAGCAAACAATTGATGAGCGTTTTGCAATTAGTCTAGTTGCTCGTGAAGATAATCAGACTTCAGAAAAAATCAGCGCACTAAAAAAAGCAATGACGAGTGATGAAGTACGTAATTTTCTGGAGCAGAAGCATGGCGAAACGCTGACGCCAGCTTTCTAAACATAACTGAAATAGAACTGAGATGGTTTTGTAAACTGTCTCAGTATTTTTTTATAACTTGAGAAAGAAAACATGTACAAAAAGAAGCTATATGCTATACTATTCAAAAAATAAAAATGAAGCAAGAGTGAGTAAGCACGGCTTTTTATGCCAGTGAAATTTTGTTAAGTAATCCATCATTATTTTTACCGGGTTGACAGTAGCTTTTTTTGAATATTTCTTTTGCTTTATACAGTAATTCGTGTGATTTTACTTTTTTCAACATAAGTTAATGACAGTAAGATTAGAGAAAGCGTTTTCTTCGTGAGTTTGTCTTGTAAATTTTAGCAATTTGATAAATTTTTGAGAAGAAAATGCTTTTCTTTTCTGGTATAATGATAACGAGTGTCCTGGGGGATATTGTTTATTATTGATTGCATACAGAAAAAAACGTTTATGTTCTGAAAGGAAGAATGGGTTAATGAAAAGGAAAAAAAGTCTAAAAAGAATATGTCTTGCTAGTGCTGGACTTTTGACTGCCTCTACAGCTTCCGCTTTCACAGAGAGTACGATTATTTCTGCACAAAATAAAACACAGGATTCAGTTTTAGAGAGTACCAATCAGACTGAAACTGAAGAAGTTTTACTAAGTACAGAAGTAACAACTGAATATGAAAATTTTGAAGAAAGTTCAACAGTTGAATCAGAAACTGAGACAACTGAGTCTTCTGACAGTCAGGAAAGCACTTCGTCAGAAGAAACGACTGAAACAAATACAAGCGAAAGCAGTACCGAAGACAGCAGCACAACGGACAGCAGTTCGACGGAAGAGTCTTCCACAACAGAAGACAGCAGTACAACCGACAGCAGTTCGTCCAGTTCTACTACAGATAGTTCTACCTCCACTTCTTCATCAGGTGGAAGTACTGGAACAACGACCAGCTCCAGTAAACCGAACAAACCAAGTAAGCCTGGAACTTCAACAAGTAAACCGAATAAGCCGAGTGTTTCAACAGGCGGAAGCCGTCCGGGTTCTTCGATTAGTGGAAATACAACTTCTTCAACAGTAGTTGGACCTACACAACCGACATACCAGTATAATCAAACTTCAGGAACCAGCAATACAAATTACGGCATTTCGACAGCAGTATATTATATTCCTAGAAATTTAACTACGCAGGCATTCATTAATGAGATTGGTGAAGATGCTAGAGAGATTGCCGGAAAAAATAATTTGTATGCTTCAGTCATGATTGCACAAGCAATTCTTGAAAGCGGCTCAGGCAATAGCGCATTAGCTTCTGCGCCAAACTATAACCTGTTTGGCATCAAGGGAAGTTATGAAGGCTCCAGTGTCAATTTCCTAACACAGGAAGACACAGGCGGCGGTCAGATGATTAGTATTCGAGCTGGGTTTAGAAAATATCCGTCTTATAAAGAGTCGCTGACAGACTACATGAAATTATTAAGTAATGGAGTAAGCGGTAATAAGAATTTCTATAGCGGTACATGGAAAAACAAAACAGATGGATATCAAGATGCAACGAAATATCTGACAGGTCGTTATGCCACAGATACGAGCTATGCATCCAAACTAAATAGTCTAATCAAAGCTTATGAGCTGGATCAATATGACGAGCTGAATGCTGAGAAAGAAACATTGAGCAGTATAAGTAAAAAAGTCACAGATAAAGTGAAAAAAGATATTGATTTGACAAAAGATGAAGAGAAAAAAGAGCAATTGGATATTCTCTATCATGTTGTTAAAAAAGGTGAATCGCTGAAATCAATTAGTGAATTATACAATATCCCTGTTTCAGCTATTCTAGAAAGAAATCAATTTGAACGCCGGATGATTTTTGTAGGTCAAAAACTGATTATCCCAACTACAGACGTAGAGAAGGAAACAACTGTTGTTCAAAAAGAAGAAATTGTTGACCGTTCTATTCGTAGTGTTCAGCGAGTAATCCGCTCTATTCAAGGAGAGGAAAAGAACAGCAACAAGTCTTACAACCTGACTGCCTCTAAGAAGAAGAGCACCAGTGTTTACGAAGTACAATCAGGAGATACCTTAGCAAAAATCTCCAAAAAAACAGGCATTTCTATTCTTTCACTAAAAGAATGGAATAATCTGGATCAGTACTTCCTAACAGAAGGACAGGAACTTGTTTTGACTCCGCCGTATACGACATCAATTTAAATTGAATGCTAGCTAAAAAAACAGGCGGGACAGAAGCTGCTTCTGTCCCGCTGTCTGTTCGATTTGAATAGCTTATGTGGCTGGGATGTTCATTATCCCAGCCATTTTCAAACCATTGGTTTGAAAATGGCTGTCACATTTACTGTAAGGATACAGTAGTAGTTATTGTAAAGCAGGTGGAAAAGATGAAGAAAAAAACAGTCCTTGTAGTTATCATAGCGGTCAGCGTACTGCTAATTTTTCTGTTTGCCAGTACAGTCAATGAGAAACCAAAGACGAAGGCACTTGAAAGCAGCGAAGAAGTACTTCAAAAAGCGGACTTGGACTTTTGGATTATTACAGATCCTCATTACATTTCTAAGGAGCTGTATGATCAGGGAGAAGCCTTTCAGTTTATACAGTCTACTGCAGCGGGCAAGGACTTGATTTATCAGACAGAAAGCCTGCAGGCTCTTATCGCAGAAGCTCTTGCTGAAAAACCAGACGGATTGATTGTTACAGGGGATGTTACATTAAATGGAGAGAAAATCAGCGCAGAAGCTTTTGCTAAACTTCTTTCTCCGCTGAGAGATGCGGGTATACAAACCTTTATTATTCCAGGGAATCATGATATTTATGATGGCTGGGCTAGGAAATATACGAAAGATAAGCAGGAAAAAACGGCGCAGATTTCACCGGATGATTTCAGAACAATCTTTGCTGAAACTGGCTATAAAGGAGCAGCAGCTTATGACGAAAAGTCATTAAGCTATATGGTTCAGATAAATGATTCCTATAATTTTGTGTTTTTAGATACAAATATTTATACGATTGAGCCTTCAAACCGCAATCCGGTGACTGCCGGAAAACTGTCTCAGGAAACAAAAGCATGGCTGGATGAGCAGTTGAAGCAAGGAGAGAGTTCTGCTAAAACAACATTGGTGTTTATGCACCATAACTTGTTTTCTCATAATGAAAGAGTGAATAAGGGGTATGTCTTAAACAATGCGCCTGAAATCAAAGAGCTATTGAAAAAGTATAAAGTTCCAGCTGTATTTTCCGGTCATATTCATGCTCAGGATATTTTAACAGATAAAGAGACAGGAATTACAGAAATAGTCACTGGTTCTTTTTCACTATCACCTCATCCTGTAGGTGTTCTGTCGCTAAAAAATAAGAAGATGTGCTATTATAGAAAAGAAACCGATGTAGACCGTTGGGCGCAGGATACAAAACAGGAAGATGAAAATTTATTGAAGCATCATGAGTATCTGGAAAATTTATTTATAAAAGATGGCGAGGCAATGGCGTATCGTTCATTGTTGGGTGCTGGTTTTAAAGATGAAAAGAAGCTGGATGAAGCGGCGGCTTTTGTCGGCAAACTCAATCTATCCTTTTTTACTGGTGAAGATTCAATCACTGATGAGGCTGCGGATAAGTTGAGAAATTCTGATGCATACCAGACAATAAATGAGCAGGCTCCTGAACTGCGAGAGTACATTGATACAATCATTCAAGACAAAAATGACGATGACCTTCATTTCGAAAAAAGCTGGAACTAATAAAAGCTGTTTATTTTCTTATATTAAAGGAATATGTCGTAAAAAAGTGGATAAATGTTTGATAAAAATATTATATGTAGATAAAGACAGTAGCTGTCTTATCTCTATAATTTATATAAAACCATAAAAAATGATGAGAAGATAAGATTGAAGTAACAAGGAGGATAGGATAAAATAGATTTATATTAATCTTTAACATAAACTAGGAAGGCTGTGAATACATGTTCTCTTTTTTAAAAAAAGGAAAAAATAAATCAAGAAAAAAACACGATGATGATGAATACTATGATGACGACGAGTACGATGAGTACGACGACGATGATTATGATGATGACGATTACGACGATGATGATGATTATGATTACGACGATGACGATGACGATGATTATGATGACGACGATGACGATGATGATGATTATGACGACGACGATGATGATTATGACGACGACGATGATGATTATGACGACGACGATGATGATTATGACGACGACGATGACGATGATGATTATGACGACGATGATGATTATGATGAAGCACCAAAACGCTTCCCGTTCAAGAAAAAGGAAAAAGCTGCGCCAGCTCCTAAAAAGAGAAAACGTCCAGCTCCTGTCGTTGCCGATGATGAAGAGTTAGAAGAGCTTCAGGAAGAAAATGAACAGCTTCAGAATGAACTTCGTGATTTGAAAGCTGAACTGCGTAAAAGTCAACGTGCATTAAGTAAGGCCGAAGCAGAGACAGCAGAGCTTCGTGAAGAAAACAGCTCTTTGGAGAATGAACTGGCAACAGTTCAAGCAGTACCAAAAGATTATGAGCTGCGTATTGCTGAGCTTCAACAGCTGCAGCGGGATTATGATACATTATCAAGAGAAAATACCCGTCAGTCTGATGAGCTTGATTTGAATCGTAAGAAGGCTGATCGTTTCTCTCAAAAAGTACGTCAATATGAACAAGAATTACTTGCTAAGCAAGAAGAGATTGATAAGCTTTCAGAGGATCGCATTGTTATTATGTCTAGCGATCCGGCAACAACAGATACGTCTACTTATGAAGAGCTTTCAAGACTGCGTCAGGAGCTTGATACAACCAAGCGCCGTTTAGCACAGCAAGAGTTTTCAAATGATACACAGCTTTCCAAAGAAGATATCGGTGAAGTACTGCTTGAGGCGAAGCGTCAGGCAAAAGAAATTATTAATCAAGCGAATCATCGTGCGCAATTGATTAATGAGGAAGTTCAACGAAAAGCCGTTATTCTGAAACGTCTGGAAAAAGCTGAACGAGAGTATACAAACTACTACAACCGTATTAAGAATGTGAAGGAAGAGTCTGAGATGGCCTTCAATGAAATCATTAACTTAGTTAAAGAAGATCAACTGGATATATAGGAAAAGGAGGGATGATTCAGTGGATGAGGCATTTGATGTATTTTTTCACCAGAGAGCAATTCCTGATTACCTAGGAAAAACAATCTTCGAAGAAAAATCTGCGGACAAGCTACTCGTTTCGTGTGAAGCTATTTATGCCGAAGCAACTGGTGATAGTTTAACTTTATTAGAAAAAGAAGAACTAACTGAACAGCTGCGGGATTCACAGAAGAATCGTAACTATCTTGAAATCCAGTTTTTTCAGGTAGAACTTGATGAAGAAGCTTTACTGGAAGAGCTGCAGGAATTGTTTCCTCAGTTTATTTGGACGAAAATGTCTGAAGAAATTGAGGATGAATTCAGCACATATGCGTGTGAATTTATTCCGTTAGCCATCCAAGGTGAAAACCAGGCAGTATACTTCAGTCTGAAAACTAGTCTTGAGCAAATGACAGGCAGTGCCAGACAATCAATCAGTGAGATGGTCGAAAAGCATTTACATGAAATTTTGAGTGAAGAAGCGGTGGAAGATAATCAGCCTGAAGAACTCTCATTTCCAGTAAGTGTCACTATTGAGCCCTCAAAAGAGGAAAGTAAAACAAAGCAAACAAAAGCTGAACCTTCGGAAGAGCTTTTTCCAGAAGTCAAAAATGTAAATGAAACCAGCATGGTACGTTCAGAAGAGAATGAGCTGGTTTACTTAAAAGAAAGTTTGAAACGAGAAAAAGCGTCAAAGGAACGTGTGCGGGTAGCAAAAGAAAAATTGGAACACGAGCTGCTCGCTATAGAAAATAGTTTGCTAGTCAGTGGCTTGAAGCGATTTAAGAAGCACAGAAAAATTACAGTCGATGAAGAAGACTGGTATAAATCTGTGAAAATTGATTTGATTCACTATGATGATTTGTATAAAAAAGCTAAGTTTATTGAACAGTCCTGGAAATTGAATAAAGAGTTAGTAACAATCACTGAAAAGATGACCGTTACTAAAGGAGAGCTGACTTACGAGCGTGAACGTGTTGAACGAATCAAGAATAGCGTATCGGAGATGGACCTCCAATCAATGATGGAACAGTGCCATTTAATTAATAACCGGGTACGGATTAATCGGGGATTCTGGTTTATTAAACCTTCGGTTAAGCTTTATCAAATTGATTATGAACAGCTGGAAAAAATCAGTGGATTCTTTGATGTCATTCAGACAGAAAACAGGTTGTTGGAACAAATTATACTTAAGTCGGAAAGTTAAATAACAAAAAAACTTGAAGCGAAATTCTCTTTTAGAGAAATTGCTTTAAGTTTTTTTGTATTATTAGAAATACATTTTATTTTCATTGTTTTTAATCATTCCTATATGACGATGCAAAGTTTATATAAAGCGTTTTATTTTATTTTATGATTATTTTTGCAGTTATTTAATTTTGGTTTTAGATAGTGAAATAACGATTGTAGCAAATTGATTTCCATGAAATACATCTCAAGTACCATGACAAATAACATGTGTTACGTCACAATAGGTTATGTGATGAAAAATAGAAAAACAACGGAGGAGTCAAATGGCTGTAATTGAAGCAAAAAGCTTGAAGAAAAGTTATGGGAAAAATGAAACTAGATTTGATGCGTTAAAGGGTGTCAATGTACAGATTGAACAGGGAGAATCAGTGGCAATTATTGGGAAAAGCGGCTCAGGGAAATCAACATTAATGCACATCCTAGCATTGCTTGACAAACCTAGTTCTGGAGATATTTTATTGAATGGAAACAGCGTGAGAGACATCAAGAAGAAGGAATTAAACCAGACAAGAAACGAACGATTCGGTTTTGTCTTTCAACAGTTTTTCATGAATCCTAAAGATACTGTCTTGAATAATGTGATGCTCCCTTTGAAAATTGCCGGTATTTCTGGAAAAAAGCGTAAGAAGATGGCAATGGCGGCGTTAGAAGCTGTTGAGTTGGAGGATAAGGTCAATAATAAAGCGAACAATCTTTCTGGCGGGCAAAAACAGCGGGTATGTATTGCCAGAGCCTTGGTAAACAATCCTCAGATTATCTTTGCAGATGAGCCGACTGGAAATCTTGATTCCAATACAGGTGAAAAAATTGAAAAACTATTATTTGACTTAAATAAAAAAGAGGGAATAACCTTGATTATCGTAACACATGATGATGAGCTGGCTGCGCGATGCGACCGGCAAATACGAATCAAAGACGGGGAAATCATAGAAGGGGACGAATAAATGAAAATCAGCGATATCTTAAAATCCGCAGGAGCAAACCTGCTTAGAAATAAAGGAAGAACAATTTTAACAATCGTAGCAATCTTTATTGGTGCCTTTACGATTTCATTAACAACTGGGGTTAATACCGGAGTTAACGATTATATTGACAAACAGGTAAACAATGTTGGAGGAGAAAACCAGCTCTTTGTTCAACCAAAACTAGATATGGGGATGGCTGGGGGAAGTAGTGAAGGTCCGGAAGAGTACAATCCTGATCAGGCTGGGGCAGAAGCAGAGTATATGTCCGATAAGGATGTCGATAAAATCAAAGATATTAAAGGCATCAACAAAGCGGAGCCTTTTAACTTTCTTTCAACAGACTACATTCAAGGTAATGATGACAAAAAGTTTGTTTTCTCAGCGGCAACACCAAGCGAGATTAAAATGGATTTAGAGGTTGGAAAACAGGTAGCTTCTGAAGGAGAGGCCTATGAAATAAATCTAGCCCCAGAATACGTTGAGAGCTTGGGTTATAAATCAGCAAAAGAAGCATTGAACAAAACAGTAAAAATTGCAGTAAGCTCTCAAGCGACAAAAGAACAGGAAATTGTAGAAGCAAAAATAGTAGGTGTTCGTAACACAAGCCTTATTCAGGGGGGGCAGTCAATCGTTAGTAAAGCGTTAGGCGATAAAATCATAGCAATCAATGAAAACGGTCTGCCTGATACAATGAAGAATCAATATATGATGATTTCAGCAGTTATGGATAAAGGCCTGTCTAAAACCCAAGTGGAAAAAATCCAAAAGAAATTAGAAGATGCCGGCTATACAGGAACTACTGTTGAAGATGAAATTGGCATGATTCGCAATATCATCAATGCAATCACCGGTGTTCTGACCATGTTTGGTGCTATCGCATTACTGGCAGCGAGCTTTGGCATTATCAATACTCTTTATATGTCCGTTCAGGAACGGACAAGAGAAATTGGGTTGATGAAAGCGATGGGATTGAGCAGTGGAAAAGTCTTTATGGTCTTTAGCGTCGAAGCCGCATTAATCGGATTCTTCGGTTCTGTCCTAGGTATTCTAGGAGCGATGGGTGTTAGCACCATAATCAACAGCTATGCGGCAGAATCATTCCTTGATGCGTTAACCGGATTTACCTTGCTGCAGTTTTCACCAATTTCCAGCTTGTGGATCATCCTAATCATTATGCTGATTGCGTTTCTTGCAGGTACTTTGCCGGCAAGAAGAGCTGCGAAGCTTGATCCAATCGAGTCTTTACGCTATGAATAAGCGAAATAAAGTATAGAATAAGTTATCAATCTGGTACCTAAATTTAGGTACCGGATTTTTTTACTTTAAAAAAGTAAGCAAAACTCTTTACTTACTTTTCGTAAGCGTATATACTGTAAGAGTAGTAGAAATTATTTACTTGTGAAATCGAAAGGATGAAAAAAATATGTCAAATTTTGTTCAAGAATTAAAAAAACGTCGTTCTATCTATGCTTTAGGTACTAACCTAACAAAATCAAATGAAGAAATTACAGCTTTAGTGAAAGAAGTAGTAAAAGAAAGCCCAAGTGCTTTCAATTCTCAAACGCAACGTGTCGTTTTTCTGTTTGGTGATGCTCATAAAAAATTATGGTCATTGACAGAAGATGCATTGAAGCCGTTAACTCCTGCTGAAGCTTTTCCTAATACACAAGCGAAATTACAAGGCTTTGCCGGTGCTGCTGGAACAATCTTATTCTTTGAAGATCAGGATGTTGTAAAAAGTCTGCAGGAACAATTTGAATTATATGCAGATAATTTCCCAGTATGGTCTGAACAAGCAAGTGGTTTAACACAGGCAAATGTTTGGACTGCTTTAGCCCAAGAGAACATTGGTGCAAATCTGCAGCATTACAATCCTGTTATTGATGAAGCTGTTGCTAAAGAATGGTCTATTCCTGCAAATTGGAAATTAAGAGCGCAATTAGTCATTGGTTCAATCGAAGCACCAGCAGGTGAAAAAGAATATATGGATGATGCAGCGCGCTTCCGTGAGTTTAACTAAAATCAAAGAATCAGGGATAGATATTCTTCTAGTCGCTATCTATCCTAATCGTCTGCATTTCATAGTAATATGAAGAAGCTAAACCTGCCTTATGTACAGTTATATTGTACGTGGGGCAGGTTTATTTTTTGTAGTCTTAACCAAAAAAATAAAGCGTATAATTTGAAGCAGTTTTAATTTTGTATTAGGGTGAAATAAGAGAAAGAAAACAAGGAGGAGCTAGAATGAGTGATTTAAATAACCCATTGACAAAATTTTATGCAGGAAAATTTGAGAAGCAAAGACAGGAAGCACCTGCTTTACAAAGAAAAATGACCCCTGTGCCTGATTGTGGTGAGGAAAGTTATACAGGCTCAGACAAACTGAGCGGAAGGAAAGTCTTGATTACCGGCGGTGATTCTGGAATTGGCAGAGCAGCAGCAATTGCTTATGCTAGAGAAGGGGCTGACGTGGCAATAAACTATCTTCCATTTGAGGAAGAGGATGCGCTGGAAGTAAAACAATGGATTGAAAAAGCCGGCAGGAAAGCAGTGCTGGTACCTGGCGATTTAAAAGAGGAAGCTTTTGCCAGAAAACTTGTACACGCTGCAGCAGAGGAACTAGGCGGACTTGATATACTTGTGTTAAATGCTGGTATGCAGCAAGCCGTTAAAGACATAAAAGATTTAACGACTAAACAGATTACGGATACTTTTACGACGAATATTATATCTATGTATTGGACAGTACAGGAGGCAATGGCTTATCTGCCAGCTGGAGGCAGTATTATTACAACTACTTCTATTCAAAGTGAAGAACCCAGCGCTCATTTGCTGGATTATGCAGCAACTAAAGGAGCGATTACAGCGTTTAGTAAGGGTTTGGCAGCTCAATTAGCGCCGAAAGGCATTCGTGTAAATACCGTAGCGCCAGGTCCAATCTGGACAGCTTTGCAGATATGTGGGGGTCAGCCGCAGGAAGCTATTCCGGAATTTGGACAAAAAGAATTGCTGGAACGAGCAGGACAGCCTGCCGAGCTAGCTGCTGTTTATGTTTTTCTTGCTTCAGATCAGGCAAGCTATGTTACTGGTCAGGTCTATGCGGTCACAGGTGGCAGCTTTTTTGCCTGAATTTATAGAGGAGAGTGGCTGCTATGCCATGGGATAAAAATGATTATCCGGCTTCTTTTAAAAATTTTGATCCGCTACTCAGAAAAAAAGTTATCGATATAGGGAATGCATTACTGGATGAAGGCTATCCAGAAAATCAGGCAATTCCAATCGCTATTTCACAAGGAAAAAAATGGCTGGATGAAGCTTCTGACTCCGAGAAAAAGAGCTTCAAAAAAGAAACCTACCCTAGGAAGTCTGATCAACATGGGGGAGAAAAAATTAATCAGGATTTGCTTAATAATGATGTACTGGTTTATTTTCAAGAGGAGCGCTGGTATGTGAAGACAAAAGGGGCGGAAAAGGCCTCAGATTCCTTTGAGAGAAAGCAACAGGCTTTAAAACGGGCACAGGAAATTGCTGACAACAAGAATTCAAAGGTGATTCAGTATAATAAAGATGAACAGCCAGAATAAAAAAAGTTAAAGGATTAAGTAAATTAAGAAGGGAGAGGGCAGCTTAGACAGCTATTTTGTCTAAAGCTGTTTTCTCCTTTTGCCTTGTCAAAACAGGGAGGGATTTATGATACAATAAATGACGGCGATGATTGAATAGGGAGGGGAACAAGGTGAAGGCGTATCAGTGGTATAGTGAGCAGTGGGGAAAACCGACAAAGGATGATCGAATGCTTTATCTTTTGCTAACAGTCGGTGTATTTCAGGCAGGGCTAAGCTGGAAGGCTGCCGCCGGAAAAAAAGATGCGTTTTTTCGGAATTTCTGTGATATGGACTTTCGACAAGTAGCAGCACTGTTTCCAGATGATATTGAAAAGATTCTTAAGGCGCCTGATATGATTCGAAATCCACGAAAAATCAATGCAACCATTCAAAATGCTCGAGCAATTGTCCAGCTGCTTTCCGAAGGAGAATATAACAGCTTTGCAGACTACTTGTGGGATTTTGTTGGTGGGGTACCAGTGGTAAAAACCTATGAGAATTCTGATGAAGTGACCAATACGCTGCCGGAAGCAACGGTGATTGCAAAAGACTTGAAAAAAAGAGGTTTTTCTTTTGTGGGTCCGGTTGTAACCTGTATGTTTCTAAAAGCAGCGGGGGTGATTCAGGATCAAGTAGTTAATTCATAAATGAACTTCATTAATAATTGAAATGAAAAAAGAAGTTGGGACAGATGCACTTACTCGTTGCAGTTAAATGCTGGTATGTGCTCCAGCTCCCACTGTTTATCTGGATTCCATGTGAGCGGGATGTGACTCAATGAGTTATGTCCCGCTCACATTATTTCTTCCGATTTAGACATATCAAAAGTCTGAGAATCTATTTACATCCGGCTCTGTTTATTACTGTCAATCCAGTGTGTAAAACTCAGTTCCGGGAAAGACCTCTAGATATTCTGGAGATAGATGGTTAATTAGTTGATAAAGATACGTTTGGGCAATAAACTGACGCTCAAGTATTTTGTTCAGCCAGCGGAGGGCATGTTCTGCTAAAGCAATCATTTCTGAAGGGGTCTCAGCATTAAAGGTTGCCAAAATTTCCCGTACCTCATCCAGCGACCAAGTAGAGGCACGAATCAGCCGAATGAGCAGCAGTCTCTTCAACGCTTGTTCATCAAATTTTCGATAGTTACTTTCTTCATCCCGGTGAACAGTAACAAGCCCTTCAGTGCTCCAGTGGCGAATAGTGGTTTCTGTTAATGACAGGCGCTCTGCTGCTTCTCCAATAGTAATCCAGCCCTTTTTCGGCATTTGTGTGAGAACTTCAATTTCTTCGTCATGTAAAAGTGCCCGGGTTTTCTCCGTAATGTCTTTCTGCTGGTGAAGCTTCAGTTGTTCCTGATTAAGCTGCCAGAACAGCTGTGTGTAATTCCCTGTCCGGATGTTATCCATCATTTTTTTGCTGCTGGTATATCCGTAAGCCAGAGTGCAGGTACGAACAGCTTTTATATAGTAGAAACTAGTTTCTGTATAGATACGGTAGCCGCTTTTTGAACGAACTGGTGCAGGAAACAGTTCATGCTTTTCGTAATGCCGCAGCAGACTAGTACTGATATTTAGCTGGCGGGCAATATCAATTGGGCGATAGTTCACAATTATTCCTCCGGATGCTAAGCTTTTTTTATCATTATACTACAAACAAGGTGTCTATTTTATAAAAGTTTAGAACTTGCTTTAAAGTGATATTATAGGGTTACTGCGATAAAAGGAGGAATTGATATGACAGAATATTTGCGGATTGTCGGAGCGAATGAGAATAACTTGAAAAATGTGGATGTGGAAATTCCCAAAAGAAAAATTACTGTTTTTACAGGGGTGTCCGGTTCTGGTAAGTCATCAATCGTATTTGAAACAATTGCCAGTGAATCTCAGAGGCAGCTGAATGAAACCTTTAGCGCGTTTGTCCGGACGTTTTTACCGAAGTACAAAGCACCGGATGTTGAATCTATTGAAAATCTGTCAACTTCAGTAGTGATTGATCAAAAAAGGCTGGGAGGAAATTCGCGCTCGACGTTAGGCACAATTACAGACATTAATTCCTTGTTGAGAGTTCTTTACTCTAGAGTGGGTCAGCCAAGTATCGGGACAGCCAATTACTTTTCCTTCAACGATAAAGAAGGAATGTGCGAGCAGTGTCAGGGAATCGGGAAAATTGTTGAGGTAGCTGAAGAGAAGCTGGTAGATGAAAAGCTTTCTTTAGCTGAAGGGGGAATTATTTTTCCGCCTATAAAAAATACAGAATGGTATATGAAAAGCTATCTTGATTCAGGTCTGTTTGATCTTGACAAAAAAATCAAAGACTATTCCCCAGAAGAACGAGAGCTCCTAATGCATGGCAAAGATTTAAAAGTAAAAATCGATGGAGTGAACTCAAGCTATGAAGGGTTAGTATCTAGATTTAATCGGCTGTATCTAATGAAAGAAGGGGAGATAACGCCAAGGGCTCAAAAAATTATTACTGAGCACAGTCATGAAGCGGTGTGTCCTGTTTGTGAAGGGAAGCGACTGTCGCAAAGAGCATTGAGCGTAAGGGTAGCCAATCACTCAATTGCTGAGCTTACGGCGATGCAGCTAAAGGATTTAAAAAATTGTCTGGAAGCAATTCCCCTGCCAGAAGCTCAGCCCATTTTAACGGGGTTGAAGGAGAAGGTTGGTAACTTAGTCGATATTGGGTTAGGGTATCTCAGCTTGGATAGAGAGACAACCACCTTGTCTGGTGGAGAATCCCAGCGGGTAAAAATGGTGAAGCACTTGAACAACAGCTTGGTAGATTTGCTGTATATTTTTGATGAGCCTAGTATTGGGCTGCATCCACGAGATGTTCACCGGTTGAACGAGCTATTAATTAAGTTGAGAGATAAAGGCAACACAGTGATTGTCATTGAGCATGATCCAGATGTAATCAAAATTGCGGACCATGTGATTGAAGTCGGTCCTCATGCCGGGAAGCATGGCGGTGAAATCATGTTTACGGGTACTTATGATCAGCTATTAGCGTCTGATACATTGACAGGAAGATTCTTAAAGAAGCAGATTCCAATTAAACAGCAGCCAAGAAAAGCAAATGACTTTTACAAGGGAAAAAGTACCTCAAAACACAACCTGAAAGCTGCTGCACTGACTATTCCTAAACAGACGCTGACTTTGATTACCGGGGTGGCTGGTTCGGGAAAAAGTACCTTGGTAAGAGAATCGTTCCTAAAGGCATATCCAGAAACGATTATTATTGATCAGGCAGCAGCTCAGACCAACTCCCGTTCGAATCCTGCAACCTATATCGGCATCATGGACGGCATCAGAAAATTATTTGGTAAAGTGAATAATGTTTCACCTTCGTTGTTTAGCTACAATTCCAAAGGAGCTTGTGAAAACTGTAAAGGACAAGGATACATTGAAACAAATTTAGCCTTTATGGATGCTGTGAAAATGGAATGTACTGTCTGTGAAGGTCGACGCTTCAAGCAGGAAGTTCTGGATTACATGTATCAGGGCAAAACTATTAATGAAGTGCTGGGTTTAACTGTTGAAGAGAGCTTGGAATTCTTTCAGGAAGCTGCAATCCTCAAAAAACTGAAGGCAATGGCTCAAGTTGGGTTAGCCTACTTGACTATTGGACAGCCGATGAGTACCCTTTCGGGTGGCGAATGTCAACGGATGAAGCTGGCCAGCGAGTTTTATAAGAAAGGTAGTATCTATGTGCTGGATGAACCTTCTACTGGTCTTCACTTGTCAGACATTGATCATATTATGGAAATTATGAATCATTTGGTTGACCAGGGAAATACTGTTGTTGTCATTGAGCATCATGTGGATATCATTCGCCAGGCAGACTGGATTGTAGATATTGGACCAGATGGCGGCGATCAGGGCGGAAAAATTATCTTTGAAGGATATCCCGCAGCTATCAAAGAAGCTGATTCATTGACCGGACAGTATATTTAAATAGTAAGCTTTAGAGAAAATCTGACAAAAATGTATAATCTTAAACAATCGGATGACTGCCGCAGCAGTTCTTCGATTGTTTTTTTCTTAGTAAAAATGCCGTAGGATACAGTTTATCAAGAGAAACCGCAGGATTGGACAAAAAAAGTAAGATTATTTCAATTATAATTATTGATTAGACAAATAAGCGAAGGGAAGTGAAAAAATGACTAGGGTGAAACAAGAAGAAGAGCAAAACTGGGGGAGAATAAGGGCACTGCTGCTTGCTCGCGAGACAGAGCTGACAAAAGAGCTAATGAATTTCGCAAGTGAATCCAAACAGTTTCAAGAATATCTGGTAAGCTATAAAGGAGAAATTGATCCGCACGAAATGTTCACTAATTCCCGGCTTCAGGAGCAGCAGCAGCTCGCAGAGTCTATCAGCTTTCAACAGCTTGAAAAAATTCGCCGGCAAAAACAAAATCCTTATTTTACCCGTGTTGACTTTTTATTTGCAGGAGAAAGGATGGCAGAAGAAATTTATATTGGCCGGTCTTCTTTTTCAACGAAGGAACATGAACTGATTATTTATGACTGGCGGGCACCGATTGCGGGTATTTTTTATGATTTTGATATTGGACCTGCCAGCTATCTAGCTCCTAATGGGAAGGTTCATGGAGAAATAACTAAAAAGCGTCAGGTAAAATTTTTAGATGGAAAGATTGATTATGTCCTTGAGTCCGGCAAGACTGTTTTTGACGATGTGCTGCAAAAAGAACTCAGCAATCAAAGCGGCGGTCAAATGTCAGCTATTATTAGTACAATTCAGACGGAACAAAATGCTGTTATCCGGAATACTCATGTTAAAAATCTAATTATTCAAGGAGTAGCAGGCTCAGGAAAAACATCGATTGCCCTGCATCGGATTGCTTTCCTGCTTTATCATTACAGAGAAGAGCTTTCTTCAGAAGAAATTCTAATAATTTCCCCTAATAAGGTATTCGGCAGCTTTATCGCTCAGGTTCTGCCAGAACTGGGAGAGGAGCCAATCCGTGAATGGACAATTGATGCGTTTGCCGTTCAATTTTCTTTAACCCGTCCGGCTTATTCTCGTATAGAAGAAGTAGAGCTATCACTGGATGCAGACATTACTGACAAAAAAAACAGCTATCTTGGTTCCGTTCAGGCTGGTGATGATCTACAGCAGTTTTTAGAAGAACTGGATCAAACAGCTTTTGTCCCTCAGCCGTTAATCATTGGGGAGTATGTCTTTGATGAACACTTTCTTAACACGCGCTTTCAGGCCTACAAAAGGCAAAGTGTTACAGAACGCTTGCGGCAGATTGCTGCAGAAATTATTGAAGAGCTAAAATTGAAGCCCTTTCGTCCAAGTAAAATGCCGACAGTAACGCAGATTAAAACCAAACTGCTGACCATGTATAGGTTTCGCAGCTTTCAACAAATTTATCGGGCATTTTTGGAGCGGGCTAAGCTCCTCGAAAGCCGCAGCTATAGCTATTCAGAGCTGTTT
The DNA here is from genome assembly GCF_056924295.1 of Enterococcus sp. LJL128. Lineage (NCBI taxonomy): Bacteria > Bacillati > Bacillota > Bacilli > Lactobacillales > Enterococcaceae > Enterococcus > Enterococcus sp. LJL128. Next base: position 234,820 of record NZ_JBXPBP010000005.1, read on the forward strand.
CCATTAATCTATAGCCGAATGTATTTTGAAGGGATTGAGCTTGCGGCAGAAATTCGATATCTAATCATTGATGAGATGCAGGATTATACTCCCATACAATATATGGTCTTTAATAAGCTGTTCAAATGCCCCAAGCTGCTTGTCGGTGATTATACTCAACAGCTGAATGAGCACAATGAGATGTCTATTGCGCAGCTAACACAGATTTTTCCAGATACACCAGTGGTTCATTTGACGAAAAGCTATCGTTCAACTTATGAGATTATGCGCTTTGCTAAACAGATTATTGATGATCAGATAATTGAACCGGTTCTGCGACACGGCGAACAGCCGAAAATAATCCATGTAGCCACTATTGAAGAAGAACTAAATCAGATTTGCTTGTTAATTGAGCAGTTAGGCGAGAAGTCCGGCATCGCTTTGATTACTAAAACGAACAAACAAGCAGAATTCTGGTATACTAAACTGGTAGAAAAAGGACTAACCTTAAGCTGGCTGAAGGGTTCTGAGGAAAAGCTGACAGATAAGCAGCTGATTATTTGTTCTGTAGGCACTTCTAAAGGATTAGAATTTGATGCAGTGATTGCGGTTGAAGCCTCTGCGGCTAATTACCCCGGAGCAATTGGGAAACAGCAGCTTTTTGTCATTGCCACTCGTGCCATGCACAGGCTCTATTTTATCCAAAGGGGGGAGTAATATGAACAAGCGTCAGTTAACTGCCGCGGCTGTCGACTATATTGAGATGAGGCTGGAAAAACCGCTGTCTGTCGAAGAAATTGCCCGTGAGCTGCATTATTCGTCGCACTATCTCCTTCACGAATTTCACGAAATTAGTCAACTGTCTTTATATGATTACATCAAACGCCGCCGCCTTCATTTAGCTGGACAGCAGCTTCTTGCTACAGATAAAACGATTATTGATGTAGCTCTGGACAACGGGTATCAGAATCAGCAGTCCTTTACCAAGGCTTTTACAACACTTTATAAAACCACACCCAAGAAATTTCGGGCAGCTCAAAAAGAATTTGGAATTGCTGAATCGCTGCTGCTCTTTGATCAGCTGACCAAGGATTACCAAGGAGCAGTTAAGACAAAACAAGCAGTAATTGGCGAGCTTGAGGATATCTGTCAGCTAATGCGTGCGGTAAAAGGAACGTTCCCCTATTGGGAAGAACGAACATTTGTTTCAGTGATAACTCAGCGGATTGGCCAAGGGGAAGTAATCATAAGTAAAGTGGGGAAGACCTGTTTGGGGCTGCTAATCATTGATAAAGAGAAAAATTTAATTGAGGGCTTAACCTCTCTGCCGGTGACTTGGTCATTAGAACTGGAAAAGCAGCTGATTGATTATACTAGAGCGTTATTCAACAAAAAACGGACAACGCTGTTTACAACCACCTTTCGGGCGCAGGATAAGCTGGATATTGGTTGTCGGGAGCGGCTGCTGCATTTAAGCTTTAAGCCAGCAGGAGAGCTTGTCGAATTTAATTATCCTACAGAACGCTTTGTACTTGAGGTTTAGCACAGAGAATGCAGCGAGAAGCAGGGAGCTTTTCTGGAAGGTGCGAGTTAACTTTTAAGTCAAACAAGGTGTTAAATGATAAAGAATACTAAAACCCTGTTTTTGCGGAAGATACGTGCAAAAGCAGGGTTTTAGTATAGTAGGGAAGAGCTTGAGCCATAATCTCAAACTCTTATTTTTCTAAAAGCCAACAACGCTGGAACAGAAACAACCTTTTGGGAAATGAGCTTAATGTCTCTGTCCCAGCATTTTTCTTAAAGAAGCTCCCGGATTCATTTTATCGAAAATCTACAGAATAGTGATGGTATTCTTATAGTTTTTCTCCATTTGTTTGAATAACCTCTTGGTACCAGTTGAAGGATTTCTTTTTAAAGCGTTCCATTGTGCCGTTACCATCGTTATCTTTATCAACATAGATAAAGCCGTAGCGTTTTTTCATTTCGCCGGTTCCTGCTGATACTAAATCAATAAAGCCCCAAGGGGTATAGCCGATTAAATCTATCCCGTCGTACTCTACAGACTCTTTCATTGCTTCTATATGAGCCTTTAAATAGTCAATCCGGTATTGATCATCAACTGTTTTATCAGGTGTCAATTCATCAATTGCTCCAAAGCCGTTTTCAACAATAAACAAGGGGAGCTCGTAGCGCTCATTGAACCAGTTCATTGCATAGCGAAGTCCAGTCGGGTCAATCTGCCAGCCCCAGTCAGACGCTTGTACGTAAGGGTTTGTCACCAAATCTTTTGATTCATCATAGTCATAGGCAGGTCCTTTGTCATGATCTTTCACAGCAAATGACATATAGTAGCTGAAACCAATATAGTCTACACAGCCGTTGGCTAGAGTATCCAAGTCCTTCGGCGTAATATCCAGTCGATAACCCTGGCGGTCAAGATAACGCTCAATGTAGCTAGGATAGCGTCCTCTAACGTGGACATCGGTAAACCAATAGCGTTTTTGCATGGCAATCACAGACGCCATCATGTCCTGAGGTGCACAGGAATAAGGATAAATCGGCACCATAGCAATCATACAGCCAATTTGGAAATCAGGATTAATGGCATGACCAATCCGGGTAGCTTCTGCACTGGCAACTAGCTCATAGTGAGCTGCCTGATACATAATTTCTTCCCGATTTTCACCTTCGGCATATTTGATGCCGGAATTAGTAAACGGAGCAAAATCTTCTTCAAAGTTTGTTTGGTTATTAATTTCATTAAAGGTCATCCAGTAGGTTACTTTTTCTTTGTAGCGTTCAAAACAAACTTCAGCAAATTTAACAAAAAAATCGATTGTTTTACGGTTTCGCCAGCCGCCGTACTCTGTAACTAAATGGTAAGGCATTTCAAAATGAGAAAGGGTGATTACTGGTTCAATACCATATTTCAGACATTCATCGAATAAGTCGTCGTAAAACTGAAGACCTTCTTCATTCGGCTGATTTTCATCGCCCTTTGGAAAAATTCGGCTCCATGCGATGGATGTTCGAAAGCATTTAAGACCAAGCTCAGCAAAGAGCTTTACGTCCTCTTTGTAATGATGATAAAAATCAATTGCTTCATGATTTGGATAATTTTCTCCCGGAATAACACCATCTGTAATTTTTCGCGGAACACCATGCGCTCCAGCAGTCATTACGTCAGCAACGCTAATGCCTTTGCCGCCTTGATCCCAGCCGCCTTCCAGCTGATGAGCAGCAACTGCCCCGCCCCAAAGAAAATCTTTTTTTAAAATTGACATATGCATCTACCTCTTTATTCATAGTGTGTGTTGAGGTTGTAACAGAAGTATTCTGGCTCGATAAATAATAAGAATCAGGCGAAAATTGTCAAGAAACACTACGAGGGAATCGAGTAGATATTGAGTGCTATCTTCATGGAGCTTCTCTTATTTTCAGTGTCGCTCGATTTATTTCCGCGGAGTCAGCCTCTGAAACACCGTTTATTCAGTCTTAGGGCATGGGATTATTTTATCGTCCCCGGTCCCAGATTGCTTCGAGTAAAAAACGGGACAGAAGCGGAGTGTTTTGTTAAAGCACGGCTTCTGTCCCTGTAGTATTATTGTGCTTCGATTTTTTCCAGTACGTCTTCTTCAATCGGTTGATTTGTTTCCTGTGCATAGTTGATAGCATCCATCTTACGTGCAAATGGCAGGTAGATGAAGAAACCAAGAACTAGGACAAAGGCTTGTAGTAAGGCTGTTTTCCAGCCGCCGACTAATAGTCCGGAGAGTACTGCCGGAGTGGTCCATGGTACCTGGACGGCGGTAAAGAGCGGAATTAAGCCAGTGTAAAGTGCAAAGTACGTAATAACTGAAGAGACAACTGGCGTCAGAATAAACGGCACCATCATGATTGGGTTCATTACAATTGGTGTTGCAAAGGTAATTGGCTCGTTAATTCCGAAAATCGCTGGAGCTAATGACAAGCGTCCTAATTGTTTGAACTGTGCAGATTTTGCGAAAAATACCATGAACACAACCAAACCAATGGTCATACCGGCACCTGTTACTGTTTGGAACTGATCCATGAATTGTTTTGTAACGATGTGACCGCCGTTTTCAATTGTTAAAGCTTTACCAGCATTTAAAATTTCTGTATTTTCTAAAGAGTTAGCCTGTAAAATTGGCTCCATGATACCGCCGACAATTGTTGAACCGTGAACCCCGAAGAACCAGAAGAACGGAACCAGGAACCCGATAATCAATGCGCCGCCTAGAGTATCTGTTACTCCTTGTAATGGAGACTGCAGAATGTCGTAGATAAAGTCGAAGAATGTTGTATTGAATACTTTATCGAAGAAAATGTAAATGAACATTGCGCCAGTAATTAATACAGCTGCAGGAATCAGTGCTGTAAATGAGTTTGCTACGTTTTCAGGAACTGCTTCTGGAAGCTTGATACGGATATCATGACGCAGGAACCAGCTGTATACCCAGCCGACCACTAATCCAACTAGAATGGAAGTAATCATTCCTTGACCGCCAGTCCAAGTCTTGTCAATGATATTACCAATTGTTACGCCGCTTTCAGCGTCTGTTACTTCACCAGCCATGAATAGGATGAAGATAACCAGACCAATCATACCAGCTGGTAATCCTTCAAAGCCTTCTGCTTTAACATAAGAATAAGCAATACCAATAACAGCGAAGACAGCCATGATAGCAAATGAAGCACCGAAGGCCTGATTAAAGTAAACAGCCAAGCCGCTTTCAGTTACCCAGTCAGCAAGTGGTGTGTAGGGAATATTCGCTAAAAGCAGGAATATGGAGCCGACAATTGTAAATGGCATGGTATAAAGCATCCCGTTTCTTAGAGCGGTAATTGGTTTTGTGTTAACAAATTTTAGTACGGGTGGTAAAAGCTTTTCATTAATAAATTCATTCATTTTTAACTCATCTCCTCTTAACATAAATAAGTAAAATATACGTATAAGTTCATGTAGTGTATCCGTGGAAGAAGTAGCTTGCCTCCTTTTGAAAGTTTGAATACGTTTACAGCTTTAATATAAAAGATTTCCACATAAAAAGAAATAGTTTGGGGCTTTTGAGAAACATGTTCCAACGGAAAAAACAAAGCAGTTTAAGCGCCTTGTACTACCGGCATTCTTAAACTGCAAATTAATGTTTATGGAACAGAATCACTAGTGTCCTTTTATTTAATGGGTCTTGGTAAGAATTACTATTTTGAGGCTTCCCGGGAAAGCTGTTTTCCAACCTGATGCGCCAAAAGCTCAATCAAAGCAATCACGGGAATCTGAGTGGTCAGATTAATATAAGGATCTGCATATACAGATTTTTCTTCAGGCATATAATAGGAAATATTATAGTCGGCTAGCCGAGCAATCGTTGAGTTTTCATCATTGGTAATGCTCAGAACCGTAGCATTAGAGCGTTTAAAATCTGAGACCATTTTGACAATCTCAGTAGTTTCTCCGGAAACAGACAAAGCGATTACTAGGGTACTTTCAAAGCCGCGGGGAGGGATTGGTGTAAAGGGATCACTGACACTATAAGTGTTGATACCAATGTTAGCGAAATAACGACTGCCGTAGCCTCCAAGAACACCACTGGTTCCGAGACCGACGAAAGCGACATGACGGGCAGCTAAAATCAAATCGACAGCAGGCTGAAAGGTTTCCAGATAGGTCTGTTTGTTAATCTTTTTCAAAAAAGAATCGACATGGACGGCTGAATCATAGTAGTCTTCAAAGCTGTTGGGTTGGTCTTCTTCTTTTTTTAATGCAAATTTTAATTCAGAGAAGCCTTCAAAGCCCATTTTTGTACAAAATCTTAGAATAGTTGATGTAGATACATGGCAGTTTGCCGACAACTCACGAATCGTCAGTTTTGGAATCTGATCTATATGCTCAAGGATATACTGATAAACAATTAGTTCCAGATTATTTAACGACTGTATTCTTTCTAAATCAAACAAAATGAGCCACCTCTTCTTACCGTGTTTTCTATAGTTTACAACACAAGTAATCATCCGTATAGAATTATCTTTGGAAAAAATAAGGATACGGTGAAGAAGATCAGAATTTAAAAGCATAAATACAGCTATTAGTCGGTGGCTGTTTTTCATAAAAAAGCTTGTTTTTCTTAGTAATACTTGCTAGAATAAGCTACAACTTCAGCTGCCGGACTATCTTTAGCTTGTAGCTGACTGGAAATTGAATAAGCATTCATAAACAAAATCGCCGGGTTTTGTATAAACTATGAGTAGAGAAGTCATCTGATAGGCCGCAGGAGGATGACTAATCTGCTCTTTTTTTGGAGGAAATAAAATGGAATCGATGTTGAAGAAAGAACTGACTGGATATGTGAGTCGAAATGTTTTGAGTATGCTGGGGCTTTCTCTCTATATTTTAGCGGATACGTATTTTATTGCCAACGGTGTGGGTCCTTTTGGTCTGACAGCATTGAATCTGGCATTGCCGCTGTTTAATCTGATTAATGGATTGGGGCTGTTGCTGGGGATGGGAGGGGCGACACTTTTCTCCCTGCATAAAACAACACATCCTGAACGGGGCAAACAGTATTTTTCTCAGCTGGGGTTAATAGGCATCGGCGTCGGGTTATTATTTACATTAGCAGGGCTGCTATTTGTGGAACCTTTAGGTGCGATACTGGGAGGGAGCGCCGAAACGCTGCCTTATCTTATTCTTTATTTACGAGTGATTTTAATCGCTGCACCGTTCTTCTTATTAAATAATTTTGTCCTAAGCTTTGTAAGAAACGATAATAATCCCCACCTGACCATGGTAGCCATGCTTGCTTCCAGTTTATTTAATATTCTTTTTGATTATCTGCTTGTTTTCCCCTTAGGCATGGGTATGACAGGCGCTGCACTGGCTACAGCAGTATCTCCTATTCTCAGTTTGGCAATTCTTTCTTTCCATAGAAAGAAAGCCAGTCGGCTGCTAGCTATCGAATACGCTGTGCCTAAGCTGAAGGTTGTGTGGGAAAGTCTCAAATTAGGAGTTCCATCATTTCTGACAGAAATGAGTAATGGTGTAAGTATTCTTGTATTTAATATCGTACTGCTTTCTTTAGCTGGGGATATCGCAGTAGCAGCCTTTGGTATTCTGGCCAATATTTTTTTAATAGGTCTTTCGATGTTTACCGGAACTGCTCAGGGGATTCAGCCGATTGTCAGTCGGGAGTTTGGTAGAAAGAATAATGCGTCTGTCAGGTTGGCGCTGCGATTCGGATTAATTGTCAGCTTCATTTTAGGATGTTTGATGTATCTGCTTGTCTGGCTGTTTAAGCTGCCGATTATTAATTTATTTAATAGTACGAATAATCAGGAGTTAATTAGCTATGCAGTTCAGGGAATTCCAGTCTATCTATTCAGCTTCCTGTTTTCCGGGTTAAATGTTGTATTCAGTATCTTTTATGCATCGATTGCTCAGGCGAAGCAGTCGTTCATTTTAGTTCTTCTTAGAGGGTACCTATTACTGATTCCAGCTGTGTTTATTCTGGGAAAACTTTTCGGAGTGGAAGGAGTTTGGAGTAGTCTGCCTTTGACCGAAATACTGACATTGGGAATAGCGCTTTTGTTTATGCATAGGATTCGCAAACAAATTGATTGATTTTACTTGTGACTTCAAAGAAAATGAGCTATAAGTAAATAATTGGTTAATAAGTGCCGATAAATGGGGGGAAAGTGATTATGAACAGGAAGGTCATTTTATATATTGCGATGAGTTTAGATGGTTATATAGCAGAAGAAGACGGCTCAGTCGACTTTTTAACAGATGATATTGAAATGAGCGAAAAGGACGACAGCTATGAAAAGCTGATGGAACAAATTGATACAGTAATTCTTGGTCGGAAGACTTATGATCAAGTAGTCAATGAGCTTTCTCCCGAAAAGTATCCTTATGAAGAAAAGCATTCTTATGTTTTAACTCATAATGTAGAGGAAGGTCGTGAAAACCTAACCTTTACTGACGAAAAACCTACAGCGCTTATTCAGCGTCTTCTTGTCGAGGATGGAAAAGATATCTGGATTGTAGGCGGCGGTCAGGTGGTAGCTCCTTTAGTAGCGTCTAATTTAATTGATGAATACATCATCACGACAATTCCGATAGTCTTAGGAAAAGGGATACCTTTATTTCAACAGATTGATCAGTCAGTTAAACTGAAAAATGTACAGTCCTACAGTAAAAACGGCCTGGTCACCTCTGTATTTTTAAAAATATGAAAAGCGCTAACTACTAAAAACGTTCAATCTCCTATTTTTTAGAGAGAAAGAACGTTTTTTTATTTTAAGAGAAAAGCTTTGACAGTAGCAAAAAAATCAGCTAGAATAAAAAAGAATTAAACGACTACAAATGTAATCGATAATTAGAGGAGGGCAAAAAATGACGGATTCTAAGATTACTGATGCAGAATGGGAAGTCATGCGTGTTGTGTGGGCACAGCAGGAAACGACTAGCAACGAAGTATATACGATACTTAATGAAAAAATGCAATGGAAGAAAAATACAGTAAAAACATTATTAAGCCGTTTATCCGAGAAGGGTCTGTTGGCGACAAAGCCTTTGGGAAATAAATTCATTTACTATGCACTAGTTGAGGAAAGAAGAAGTCTGGCTGATCTCTCTGATGAGCTTCTCGCAAAAATTTGCAGTAAAAAAGTAGGAGAAGTTGCCGGTCTGCTCCTGCAAAAGAGTACCTTAAGCTTTTCAGATATTGAGCAGCTGGAAAAATTACTTGCACAAAAAAAGAAAGAGGCAGTGGCATCTGTTCCTTGTAATTGTATTCCAGGACAATGTCAGTGTCATCTGATTAAGGAAAAGGAGTGACGTGTGTGTCGACTAAAACATTTGATATAGAAGGAATGAGCTGTGCCTCTTGTGCACAGACCGTTGAAAAAGCAGCGGGAAAGCTGACAGGAGTTACCAAAGCCTCCGTTAATCTGGCAACAGAAAAACTAACGATGGATTACGATCAGGAAAAATTGAGTGATCAGGCGATTGCACAAGCCGTAGCAGACGCAGGCTTTCGGGCGATCAGTCCTGCAGTACAAAAAATCTATACAATAGAAGGCATGACTTGTGCGTCTTGTGCACAGACGGTGGAAAAAGCGGTTAAACGTCTGAATGGTGTGGAGCAGGCTACAGTAAATCTGGCAACAGAAAAACTGTCCGTTAGCTATAATCCGGAAATTCAGAATAGCAGTGAGATTGCTGCAGCGGTAAAGGACGCTGGGTATGAGGCCGTTGAGGAAATCTCAGAAAAGGATCAGGTTGAGCGAGATCAAGAAAAAAAACAGCAGCATATTCATAATATGTGGCAGCGCTTCTGGCTTTCTGGGGTGTTCACCGTGCCGTTATTATATATTGCAATGGGACATATGCTGGGATTACCGCTGCCTGCTTTCATTGATCCAATGGCAGCGGGCACTACATTTGCAGTTTTACAGCTGATTTTGACTGTGCCGGTACTATATTTAGGCAGGAGCTTCTTTGTTGTCGGCTTCCGCTCTTTATTTAAAGGACACCCCAATATGGATTCGTTAGTTGCCTTAGGTACAAGTGCGGCATTTTTATATAGCTTGTACGGAACGGTAATGGTATTTAACGGTCATACACATTTCGCTATGGAGCTGTATTATGAATCAGCAGCGGTTATTTTAACCTTAATTACTCTAGGCAAGTACTTTGAAGCAGTTTCCAAAGGGAAAACCTCTGAAGCAATCAAAAAGCTAATGGGTCTTGCTCCTAAAACTGCTCGTGTAATTAGAGCTGAAGAGGAGCTTGAACTGCCGATTGATCAAGTGCAGCAAGGAGATATTATTGTTGTTCGTCCAGGGGAAAAAATTCCAGTTGATGGTATGGTTTTGGAAGGTACGACAGCGATTGATGAATCGATGCTGACTGGAGAAAGCATCCCTGTTGAGAAAAAAGCTGGAGATGCTATTATCGGAGCAAGTATCAATAAAAATGGAACGATTCAGTTCAAGGCAACAAAAGTCGGTAAGGATACAGCCTTAGCTCAAATTGTTAAATTGGTAGAGGATGCACAGGGTTCTAAAGCGCCAATTGCCAAGATGGCAGATAAGATTTCCGGTATTTTTGTTCCTATAGTAATTGGCTTGGCAATATTGTCTGGTTTAGCTTGGTATTTCATTGGTCAGGAATCATGGGTTTTCTCATTGACAATCACTATTTCTGTGCTAGTCATTGCTTGTCCCTGTGCACTGGGCTTGGCAACACCAACAGCAATTATGGTGGGAACTGGAAAAGGGGCAGAAAACGGTGTACTGATTAAAAGCGGAGATGCACTGGAAACAACGCATAAAATTCAGACAATTGTGTTTGATAAAACGGGAACCATCACTGAAGGAAAACCAGTTGTGACAGATATCCTTGTGAAGAATAATCTGTCAGAACAGGAGCTGCTTCAGTACGCCGCTTCAGCTGAAAAAGGATCTGAGCACCCGCTGGGCGAAGCCATCGTTAATGCAGCTCAAGAACAGGAGCTGCCGCTTTATTCAATGCAAAATTTTGCAGCAATTCCTGGGCATGGTATTCAGGGAGAAATTGAAGGCAATCAGCTTTTATTAGGGAATAAAAAGCTGATGATGGAGCAGGGAATTGATTTAGGTGATTTTCTGAAATCCTCTGATCAGCTGGCTGAAGCGGGTAAGACGCCAATGTTTATCGCTCAAAATCAGCAGCTTGCCGGAATCATTGCTGTAGCTGATACAATCAAGGAAAGTAGTAAAGCAGCCATCGAAAAGCTCCATCAGATGGGGATTGAAGTTGCCATGATTACTGGCGATAACCGGCGTACTGCTGAAGCCATAGCGAAGCAAGTAGGCATCGATAGGGTGCTTAGCGAGGTTCTGCCGGAGGATAAGGCGGCAGAGGTAAAAAAACTTCAGGCTGGAAGCCGCAAAATTGCCATGGTTGGCGACGGCATCAACGACGCACCAGCTTTGGCACAGGCGGATATCGGGATTGCTATTGGATCTGGGACAGATGTCGCTATAGAATCAGCCGATATTGTGCTGATGCGCAGTGACTTGATGGATGTACCAACCGCAGTGGAACTAAGCAAATCAACGATTAAAAATATCAAGGAAAACCTATTTTGGGCATTTGCGTATAATACGTTGGGAATTCCTGTGGCAATGGGTGTGTTGTATCTATTTGGCGGTCCGCTGCTGAATCCGATGATTGCCGGAGCTGCAATGAGCTTTAGTTCAGTTTCAGTTTTGTTGAATGCACTACGCTTGAAACGGTTTAAACCAACAGTCGTTCGAAAATAAATGAATCAATTATTGAAGGAGAGAGACGAATGAATCAAACAGTAAAAATCGAAGGAATGAAATGTGACGGATGCGTAGGAATTGTAAAGGAAAAATTTGAAGCCTTATCGGGAGTGAGAGAAGCAGAGGTCAACCTTGCTGAAAAGAAAGCTGTACTCTCTGTAGAGCAGGAACTGTCTCAGACTGAGCTTGAGCAGGCACTTGCAGAGACGAAATTTACCATTATAAAATAAAAAAATAGAAACGACAGACCTGATGTTTGGGTCTGTCGCTTTTTATTAGTTAATTCTCTAATAATCAACGATTAAAGAAAATTAGAAACAAAACAAATCCGGTAGCCAGCATAAAGAGAAGTGTTCCTGCCGACAGCAGAAACTTGTCTAGTTTTTCTTCTGAAAACAACTTTTTTAGTAGGGCATAAATCAATAAACCCATCAGACCGCCGAAAACATTAGTGATTAAGTCGGTGATGTCGGAAGTTCCTAAATCAAAAATATACTGGCAAATCTCCAGACTTAAGCTAAACAAGATAATTAAGCGGACCTTTCCCCACAAGGAAATATTTTTACCTGCAATACCCAGTAAACCGCCGAAAGGAATGAAAATTACCGCGTTGTAGATAATTTCTTTAAGGTCTAGCTTACCATTAATAACAACCGAGTCTCCAAAGGGAATCAAATTGATATTTCTTAAATGACCATCATTCAAAGCAGCAAGATCATCAAAACTAACAGAAAACTTTAAAAGGATAATCCAAATAACGATTAGCAAGTAGGCAACAAGCAGAAGCGTTCCCCAGACCGTCTTTTTCTTCATAACATTTCATCTCCAATCATCTGTCTTCCTTACTCTATAATACGTTACTATTGCGCGGGATTTCATCCGCCTACAGGCTGATATTCTTTGGCGGCAATTGGATGAATAAGTAATCACTTAGTTCAAATGTGAAATAGGCGCTAGCTGTTCATGTCTATGTAGCTATCAAATAGACCTACTTCCACGATTGCTTGAGCCAAAGCAGCGCTTGGAAGTTTAGATAGTTGTCGAGAATTCTCTTCTCTAAAAAAGACTTGAAACAAAGAGGTCGAGACAAAAGGGCACTGACCCCCAAAAGTGAGAGGGCAAAAGAGAGGCGATTAAACGGTCTGTTTTCGATAGGCTATCGGTGATAGATAACCCAACTTCCGTTGAATTCTATGGGTATTATAATTCTTAATGTAATTTGTGACAATATCTATTACAGTAGTGGTAGAGTATTTTGGCTCTATGT